>JAQSXG010000162.1 GCA_029256785.1 Neobacillus sp. | reverse complement strand
TATCCTAGGGCCGTTATATAGTTTGATAAGGCATCAATCCATACATAAATGACATGCTTCGGATCTCCGGGAACTTTAACTCCCCAATCAAAGGTTGTTCTAGAAACAGCTAAATCTTCTAACCCTGGCTTAATAAAGTTATTAATCATTTCATTTTTACGCGATTCTGGCTGGATAAACTCAGGATTTTCTTCATAGTATTTCAGTAGACGGTCGACATATTTGCTCATTCTGAAGAAGTACGATTCTTCTTTAACTTTTTCTACTGGTCTATTACAATCAGGGCAATTTCCTTCCTCAAGCTGACGATCTGTATAAAAGGATTCACAAGGGGTACAATACCAGCCTTCATATTTATCTAAATAAATATCACCTTGCTCCAGTAGTCTAGCAAAGATTTTTTCAACTACTTGCTTATGTCGTTCATCAGTTGTACGAATAAAATCATCGTAAGATATATCAAGTTTTCCCCATAATTCTTTAATTCCATCAACAATTTCATCAACATATTGCTGTGGAGTAATTCCTTTAGCTTCAGCATTCCGCTGGATTTTTTGACCATGTTCATCCGTCCCCGTTAAGTACATGACATCGTATCCGCGTAATCGTTTATACCTTGCCATTGCATCACCGGCAACGGTAGTATAAGCATGACCAATATGTAATTTCCCGCTTGGATAGTAGATTGGAGTGGTAAGATAGAACGTCTTTAATTTTTTTTCCATTTGAAATCCTCCTAGTATGGATACCCTATATCTATTAAATCAGTATTTCCCTTTTAATCCTCTTATATCATCAAAATATACCTAAAAAGCAACAATTATGCAATTAAACCCTTTTTATATAATTTTCAGAAATACTCACCTTACCCCCATAATTAGTAATGTTCCTATGAATCTTATATAGGAATACAGTGCTTTTTGTCGAATTTTGTCGAAATTTACCGCTTTTTATTATTATTTAATTTTCAATTATTTTACTGTTATTCTCTGTCTAAACTTGGCCTTTTTTCCGTAAACGCTTGCAGAATCAATCTTTTGTAATGTAACTAAATTTACCATTATTATTTAATAGAAAGTAATTGACGAATATGGGAATGGCTGGTATTATTAATTTATAAAAATATTGTCGAATTATGACGAATATAGAGATACAGAAATATACTATAATATGAGTTTATGAGGAGCGATAAAAATGAAATCTACAGGTATTGTCCGTAAAGTTGATGAATTAGGTCGTGTGGTTATTCCAATCGAATTAAGACGTACTCTTGGCATTGCAGAAAAAGATGCACTTGAGATTTATGTTGATGATGAGCGCATTATCTTAAAAAAGTATAAGCCAAATATGACTTGCCAAGTAACTGGCGAAGTTTCTGATAATAACTTAACACTTGCAAACGGTAAGCTAATCCTTAGCCGTGAAGGTGCAGAACAATTAGTATCAGAAATCCAAAGTCAATTTGAATTAGCTAAATAATTTATAAGAGCTTCTCCAAAATGGGAGAAGCTCTTTTTTTCTTAATCGACGTGATAGGCTTGATACACTTCTCTTTTTGTTTGGCCACGATCTATTGCTGTTTGTTTAATCGCATCTTTAGATGATATCTTCTTTACTGAAATATAGTGATTTACATGCTCTGTTATAGAAAGCGATTCCCACCAACTAATCTCTTCTTCAAACATGGAATCATCCGCACCCTCAAGTATGATACAAAACTCACCGCGAACTTCATCCTGATTTGCCCACTCTATTGTATCTTCAATGCTTCCTCTAATAAATTCCTCAAATTTCTTTGTTAACTCCCGGCACAGTGCAATTTTTCGGTTACCAAGTACTTCAAGCATGATTGCTAATGTTTCTTTTAAACGGTGGGGAGATTCGTAAAAAATTAGTGATGCCTTTTGTTTCTTCAAACTATCTAGCTCTTGACGCTTTTCCTTTTTATTTCTATTCAAGAATCCATAAAAGTAAAAGGGCTGACAGCTAATTCCAGAGGCAATTAATGATGTAAGAGCTGCATTGGCACCTGGTAGTGGGACAACCGTGATCTTTTCTAGAATAGCCTCTGCAACTAGTTCAAAACCAGGATCAGAAATTGCTGGCATTCCCGCATCACTAACTAATGCTATTTTCATACCACTTTTCAGTTTTTGAATCAATTTTTCCCCACTTGTTTCTTTGTTATGATCGTGATAACTGACAATGGGTGTTTGAATTTCGAAGTAATTACATAGTTTTCTTGTATTTCTTGTGTCTTCAGCTGCCATCAAGTCTGCTTCTTTTAAAATCCTCACAGCCCGGAAACTCATATCCTCTAGATTACCAATTGGTGTGGGAACTAAATAGAGAATTCCCTTTTGCTCTTCATTTTCAAAACTTTTCTGTTGCCACATCGTATCCACCCGTTTCTTCATGTAAAAACACTATTTTTTCTTCCATATTAACTTACTTCTCACCATATAAAATTTCTCTAATCTCAGATGTGTATTCATTCGCTTCATTATATACAATGATTGGAGGGAGAATTTTTAAATCAGGACTTCCATCCTTTATTGCCTCTATTAACAAAGTATTTGCTTCTTTACCAAGTTTCGGATAAACAAACTGAATTCTTTTTGGCTCAAGACGATACTGCCGCATTAACTGGATGATATCCATTAAACGGCCAGGGCGATGAACGAAGGCTACCTTACCTCCTTGGCGAACAAGTTGACTAGACACCCTTATTGCATCTTCTAGCGTGCAGAGTATTTCATGCCTTGCAATAGCCAAATGTTCGTTGGGATTAATCTCTCCTTTAGATGGAGTGATAAAATAAGGAGGATTACAGGTAACTACATCAAATTTTCCATGACCCAATTCCTTTGGAGTATTTTTGATGTCTCCATGAATCATATGTATCTGTTCTGTGAGATTATTATACTCGACACTTCTTTTTGCCATATCATATAAGCGCTCTTGTATTTCCACACCAACTATAGACCCTTTTGTACGAGCACTTAGAAATAATGGAATAACCCCATTTCCGCTACATAAGTCAATTAAATTCCCTTTTTGAATTGGAACATACACAAACCTTGCCAGCAAAACGGCGTCTAATGAAAAAGCGAATACTGAGGGGCTTTGAATTATTCTTAAGTTCTCAGCTAGCAAATAATCCAGCCGTTCATCATCTTTTAAGTTGACCATAATATCCTTCCCATCTTATGTAAGAAAATAGAGGCTGATTGGAGTCAGCCTCTTCATGTTATTTCTTATTAAGGAAAGAAAGGCAAAATAAGCAATCGCCTTCCTTCCTTAAGCTTCCAAAGTGAAGATTACAAATATGGAAGCCTTCTTGATAAAGTCGAGCGAGGTTATCATACCCTTCACCCACATCCATCACTTTATCCACAGATGTAGCGCGAGGGTTTGTCCCTTTTTTCGTTTGATCTTCTTTCTTTTCCTTTTCAGTGGTTAAATCTAAACGACGCCTTAGATGTTCATTTTCTAGCTTTAAGTAATGATTCTCTTCTAGTATTTCGGCTAATTGCTGCTTTAATTCTCCAAGTCTTTGGTATAAATTACCAATCTGTGTTTCCATATTACTAACTGAATCAAAAATCTCTTTTTTATCCACGGTTTCCACCTCATTAATCTGTGGATTGTATAGAAAAGGCACCTTCTTTATTAATCTCATCCAAGGTATACTCTAGTACTTGCTCCAAGTCCTTTACCTCTACTTGAAGTAATCGTTCTAAAATATTAAGGCCAACTACTTTCCCTTTACCTTGTGGAGTAACAATCATTTCCCCAATGTCCGGCAGTAGCCTCTTTGCTTCCTCATACTCATCATTTTCATATTTTAAACAGCACATAAGTCGGCCACACAACCCTGATATTTTCGTGGGATTTAGGGATAGGTTTTGATCTTTTGCCATTTTAATTGATACAGGATCAAAGTCACCTAAGAATGTAGAACAGCAGAGCATTCTTCCACATGGTCCAATCCCACCAAGCATTTTTGCCTCGTCCCTAACACCAATTTGACGGAGTTCAATCCTTGTCCGAAAAATTGCTGCCAAATCCTTCACTAATTCTCGGAAGTCTACTCTTCCATCTGCAGTAAAGTAAAAAATGATTTTATTTCGATCAAATGTATATTCAACATCAACTAGTTTCATATCTAACTGATGTTCATTAACCTTTTCATTGCATACATCATATGCTTCTTGGGCTGCTTGTTTATTTTCATCAACAATCATTCGATCCTTTTGTTCTGCAATTCTGACTACCTTTTTCAATGGAAGAACAACGTCATTTTCATCCACTTGCTTACGGGCAACGACAGCTTTGCCGTATTCAACACCGCGTACAGTTTCAACAATCACAAAGTCATCCTTCTGAATTGAGAGGTCTCCTGGATCGAAATAATAGATTTTTCCCGCTTTTTTAAAGCGTACTCCTACAACATCATACAAATGAAGATCCCTCCTGCAATTTTAACACAAGCTCTTCCATCATCAGTTGCGGATTCATGTTCGCCTGAAGCTTTCGTTTGGCCTCTAGAATGGCTGACATTTGTTCCGATAAGCGCCGTCCTGACGATTTTAGTGCAAAAGGTCTTAACCTTTCCCCTTCAGCCTTGAAGATAATCTGCTCCTGTTTATCTAATTGTATATATAGTAAATCCTTAAAAATAAGAAGTAAAAGATCTAAACCGCGATTAACCTGTTCTTTATCTTTAAAATGCTGTGACCAATCTCCTTGAATCGTTACCAATGCTTCCAAAGGAGTTTTAGCTAGCACCTCATATAATTTTAACACTATTTTTTGGGCTTGTGCAAACCAATCATCGACATTTAATTCATAAGCCTCATCAAGACTATTTGTCACCTGTGCTAATAATGGTGCCTTTAGCGGATTTACGCCGTTTTCAACCAGTTGGCTAATCATTGATTGTGGGGATAAGGGTTTAAATGACAGCATTTGGCAACGCGAAAGTATGGTTGGTAATATTTGCTGAGGTTGTTCAGTCAAAAGAAAAGCCACGGTTTGAGAGTTAGGCTCTTCAAGAAATTTTAGTAAACTATTTGCTGCACTAACACTCATTTTATCAGCATGATTAATCATATACACTTTACGGGCAGACTCTACACCCTTTTTTGTAAATTCTTCTTGTAATTCTCTAATTTGTTGTACCTTTATAGAAAGTCCATCTGGATCTACCTTATGCACATCTGGATGGTTACCACTATTAATCCGACGGCAATTATTGCATGCCTCACACGGCTTGTATTCTTCAACAAGGGCATCACAAAAAAGCGTTTTTGTAATTAACAAGGCAATATCTTTTTTCCCTGTCCCTTTGATGCCCTCAAGTAGGTATGCATGGGCAACTCTGTTTTTACGAATACTGTTTTTTAACATCTTTAAGACAGTTGGCTGTAATTGTTCTAGCTGGTCCCATGTTTTAACCATACTCATCACTCACTTACTTTGTAATATCAATTAAAAATGAAGGAATTGCTCAATCGGCAAGACAAAAACCGTTGCTCCGCCCACTTCAACTTCGACAGGATATGGAACAAAAGCATCAGCATTCCCTCCCATAGGGGAAACCGGGGCAACTAATTGCTCTCGTGATTTACAGTTATCTTTAATGATCTGTAAAGCCCGGTCAACGCGTATATCCTCTGTACCAATCATAAAGGTGGTATTACCGGATTTCAAGAAACCACCTGTGGTCGCAAGCTTTGTCGCTCTAAAATTATTCTCAACCAACGCCTTGGATAATCTATTGCTATCTTGATCCTGAACAACAGCAATGATAAGTTTCATCCAACCATCCCCTTCTGCAAGAAATACTCTCTTACTATATTATAACAGGTATTACTTCCTCAAGATATTGTATTCATCCAAGGGGGTATTTGATTTTAATATATAAAATAAAAAAGCCTTATAACAAAGGCTCTTTATTGTCTATCGTCTGATTTAGTATCTTCATTGTTTGAGTGAATACCTCATCCACTGACCCTGATGCATCAATTTTTACTATTCTGTCTGGAAAGCGATCTAAAAGAAGATGGTAACCTTCTCTAACCTTTGAATGAAACTCAAGGTTTTCTAAATCTAAACGATTAATCTCCCTCCCTATATTACTGTTAATCCGGTTCAAACCTATCTCAGGCTCGATATCAAAGTAGATGGTGAGATGTGGCATCATTCGCTCAATAGCAAATTGGTTTATCGTGAGTACCTCATCAATACCCAGACCGCGTGCATGTCCCTGATAAGCCAAAGAACTATCGACAAAACGATCACACAAAACAATCCTGCCCTCCTCTAGTGCAGGTTTTACCTTTTCAATGAGATGCTGTCTTCTTGCAGCAGCGTAAAGGAGTGCCTCCGTTCGAGGGTCCATTGCAGTATTTTTTTTATCTAAAATAACATTTCTTATTTGTTCCGCAATATCAATACCACCCGGTTCCCTAGTTACCAGTGCACCTTGTAATTGATTTGCAGCCATCTTAAGAATGGTTGTCTTCCCCGCGCCATCTGGGCCCTCGAATGTAATAAAAATTCCTTTTGCCATTAATTTATAACCTCCAGAACTATCTTGTTGAAAATATCTTTATTAAACCTTTGTCTAAAGACGATCCTCCCTGAAACCTTGCACCACTTTTCATAAGCGACTTAAGCTGCTCAATTGCCGCGACTGTAATATCTTCTCCCTTTAATAAAAGAGGGACTCCAGGGGGATAAGGTATGATGGTTTCAGCACAAACCTTACCAGCTGTGTCAGAGATTGAAACATCACTTGTTACTAGTTCATCCATTAAATCAAATGGAATTGCTAACTCCTTAACCTTTTCTTTACTAACTGGTATAATTTCCATAACCTCTTGAATTGGTACTTCCTCTAAAATACGCTTTATTTTCTTTATCGCCAACTTAAAAGGATAGTTTTGTTTATCCTTTAGTAATGGAAAAATAAATAAGATATTATGTGTATCTGCCAGTTCAGTATATATACCTTGTTGTTCAAACTTCTTTTGGAGCTCCAACCCGCTAAATTTATTTCTAGACTGAATCGTTACTTTTAACTGGTCTCCCACGGAATTTGGGTATTCTAAAACCTTGATACTTGGGATCTGTTTTAATTCTTGCTTAAAGTAATCAATCATATTTACTAGATAATTACTATCCTTTTCCTCGTACATAGCTAAATAATGCCTGGCTAAATCTAGTGACGCCATTATTGGATAGGAAGGGCTGCTAGATTGTAAAATTTGCAGATAGTCCTTGACCTTCCCAATATTAATTCTGTCACTATTAATATGCAAATAGGATCCCATGGTCATTGCTGGTAGAGTCTTATGTGCTGACTGTACCACCGCATCTGCCCCTAGTTTGACCGCTGATGATGGAAAGTGGTCATCAAGGATAAAATGCGCTCCATGTGCCTCATCAACTAATACAGGGATATCATGTACGTGTGCATGGCAGATCAATGCCTTTAAATCATATACCATCCCATAATAATTAGGGTAAGTTACTATAAGTGCTTTTGCTTCAGGATAGAGACTAATGGCCCTTTTCACTGTGTCTAGACTAACATTTGTTGCAACTTTCCAGATTGGGTCATACTCTGGCTCTAAAAAAACTGGACGAGCCTTTGCTAGCTTAATGCCATTTACTACAGACTTATGGCAGTTTCTTTGTACCAGCACAATATCATCTTTCCTGCACGCTGCCAAAATCATGGCTAAATTCCCGACGGTAGAACCATTAACAAGGAAAAAACTTTTCTTAACCTGATAAAGGGAAGCTAAAAGATGCTCTCCCTCCTTTATCACCTCTTCAGGTGAGTGCAAATCATCCAAACCTGATAGTTCCGTCACATCCAATTGTAGAAATGTTTGGTAAAACTCACCTGTTTCGGCAAGAAAGACCTGTCCATTTTTATGACCTGGAACATGAAATGAAATAGGTTTATTTTTAGTATGTTCAACTAATGCTCGATATAAGGGTATTGTCTTTTGATTAACCATTTTTATCATCCTTTTAAGCGTCTCATCTATAATAACAAAAATTAAACATTTCTACCCCTTTCAATGCAAAAAAATAAAGCCCTAAAAGGACTTATCAAGTAAAAATTTCTGGTGTTGTAATTTTCTTTAGTTGTTTAAGGAAATATTTATATTTTGGGTCATGTGTTTCTGTATGAATCAAATCTCGTTCGCACTCTGTACAGATAAATGCAGTATATAAATGGATACCTTTTGGTTTTAGATCTTCACAAATGACGCATGTTTCATGATACTGCTTATGTGCTGCTGAACTCAATCCCACCACCTCCACACCTATTGTTTCCATATTGGATGAATTGTATACAATTTTTAGAATAATCTTCTTTCCGGCTCTCCCCGTTATTATCTTATGTAACAATTCCCGATTGGGTGTATGTCTAGTAACGATTTCTTTTTAAACACTTCGTACTTTTTATTTTAACAGCTGTTATTGAGTATAATTTGCAGCCGGGTCTGGTTCATCCACCCAAACTGCTCTATCACTTCTGGTTCGGTCGGTGGAAGTAATCCAACGAGTTTCATGGTGACCGCCTTCTGGTTTTCCTTACGTCTTTGGTCATCATGGACACTTCAAGGTGACCACTTTCTGGTTTTCCTTACGTCTTTGGTCATCATGGACACCTCATGGTGACCGCTTTCTAATTTTCCTTACGTCTTCGGTCATCATGGACACTTCTTGGTGACCGCTTTCTGGTTTTCCTTACGTCTTTGGTCATCCTGGATACTTCATGGTGACCGCTTTCTGATTTTCCTTACGTCTTCGGTCATCATGGACACTTCTTGGTGACCGCTTTCTGATTTTCCTTACGTCTTCGGTCATCATGGACACTTCATGATGACCGCCTTCCCCCTTTATGTTACTTTATCAGTCATCATGAAATCTATCTTAGTGACTGATCCATCATTTCACAAAAAAACAACGCAAAAAAAGGACAACCTTCACAGGTTGTCCTTCGTTTTTGCCTGGCAACGTCCTACTCTCACAGGGGCGCCTGCCCCAACTACCATCGGCGCTGAGAAGCTTAACTTCCGTGTTCGGTATGGGAACGGGTGT
>JAQSXG010000161.1 GCA_029256785.1 Neobacillus sp. | reverse complement strand
CAATATTACCATGTTGATCCCCGAATACCTGGACTTCAATATGGCGGGCATCTGCAATATATTTTTCTATAAAAACGACATCAGAACCAAAATAGGCTAATACCTTAGCCTTTGTGGCGGCGAAGGCTTTCGTTAGAGAGTGCTCATCTTCACATAGAACCATTCCGATTCCGCCCCCGCCTCCACTAGCCTTTAACATAACTGGATAACCAATCTCAGCCGCGAATGCAACTGCCTCTTCAATCGTTTTTAGTCCCTGCCAGCTTCCTGGTACAACTGGTACACCAGCCTGTTCCATCTTTTGTCTCGAAGCAATTTTGTCCCCCATTAACGCAATGGTTTCAGGATCTGGCCCGATAAATTTAATACCTTCTCTCTTGGCCTTTTTTGCAAAGTTTGCATTTTCAGAAAGTAGTCCATAACCTGGATGGATTGCATCTACCTTCTCGATCTTCGCAATTTCAATTATTTTATCTTCAAGAAGATAGGATTTATTAACAGGTGATTCCCCCACACATACCGCTTTTGAAGCAGCCTTTACGAACGGTAGATTTTTATCCGCTTCAGAATAAATAGCGATTGTTTCAATTCCCATTCGATGGCAGGTTTTAATTATGCGCAGCGCAATTTCTCCCCTGTTAGCAATTAGAATTCTTTGCACAATAGTTCCCCTTTCATTTCCCTTTATTGCTCCATTTATAGTTTTCTACATGGTTGACTGAATTTCCTGCAAATTATGAAAACGCTATCTTAAAGATTATTTAAAGAATTTTTTGTATCTTTGTTATATAATGAAATTAATTCATTTAGAATAATCCAATATTCGTTCAACTCCATATTATTCTTAAGATAAATGAATATATACAAACGAATGATGGAAATCATTTTAGGAGGTTGCCCTATGAGATTAAAAGTTGAAAAATTAAAGGTAAATTTTAAAACACTAGAAGAATTTAAAAAGTTTAAAGAATATGGGATTCAAGAGTTGTCCATGCTAGAAGATTTAGAGGCAAATATGGTAGATAATGATAGTGAATCCCCATTTTACGGGATATATTTTGGGGATAAATTAGTAGCTAGGATGAGCCTCTACCAAATTGATGCTAAATTTGACCGCTACTTTTATCCACCACAAAGTTATTTAGAATTATGGAAACTCGAGGTATTACCTGAATATCAAGGTAAAGGGTATGGTCGAACGCTTGTAGAATTTGCAAAAAGCTTCGGTATTCCAATCAAGACAAATCCAAGGGTAAAATCAAGTCCTTTCTGGGAAAAGATGGAGTTTACTGCCGTGGATTATGAAATGGAGCGTGACCGTGGAGAGAATCCACTTGTCTGGTACCCTAAAGGCGTAGAGGCGCAGCACCATTAAAAAAAAGCGGACATCTGTCCGCTTTTTTCATTATTTTTCCACTCTTTCAAGATTCCCGTTTTTATCCATTTGGAACTTCACTTTTTGCTGACGATCCGTTTCTTGTAATACAACCATTTTCCTCGCTCTTTCCATAATTTCAATTAGGGAGCGATAGTCTTCTTCAATGGCTTTTAAATTTTTGGTTAACCTTTCATTTTCTGCTACAAGTGAATAGGTTTTCTTTTCTAGGACTTGGATTTTTTCATTTGACCTTACCAGAGCGGATTCAACACCTGAAGATGTTTCTGCTTTTTTATAAAGCCCATCTAAGAACTGAATAACAGTCTCAAAGGATATTGAATTACCATGCGAGGAGAGTGTCACCGGTTCCTCTTCTAAAATATCCTCTTTACGATCTATTTCCGCATTTTGATTTTGCTTTTTTAATTCTTTTCTTTGTTTTTTTGCCAGTTCTATCCCTGATTTATATTGTTTCCTCACAAAAGAATTCCAACGAAATCCACATGCTGCTGATGTTCTCGAAAGCTGTTTTCCTACTTCCTCAAATGCCTGCAGCTGCGTTCCGCCTTCTCGAATATGTCTTAACACAACTTCTGCAAGTAATAAATCTTCATCTTGGGACCATGCATCTTGGCGAGTTGGTGACATTCTATCCCTCCTAGTGTTTTTATTCATACATATGCATCTACTAGAAAAGATAGAAGGCTAACAGTTTGTCTTTTATACTTAATTCTGTATTTTTTTATCAATAAATTTACGGACATGTTCATGGTGTGCTTCACTTTCCCATAGGACCGAACAGGTTCTTACTTCCTTCTCTATTCTTTCACTAAGCTTTCCTTCCTCCCACTTCCTGATCAACATCAATTTATATGATTCTATAACACTTAAATCGACGGACAATAATTTTCCAAGATACCTTTCACACGCTATAAGAGAATCGTCTTGGTAAATTTCATCAATAAAGCCAATTTCATATAGAAATTCAGCTGTTTGAATTTCAGCCTCCATTAATAATTTCATACTATGTAGATATGGCAGTTTTTCCGTTACGATTGTACCGCCTCCCCACCCCGTTGTAATGGCTTGTTTTCCTTGTACAAATCCTGCTTTAATGCCTTCTTTTGCCAATCTAAAATCACAGGCAGATAATAGCTCACAACCACCGCCAATAGCAGTTCCATTAATGAGAGCAACGGTTGGCTTAGGCAGGGTTAATAAGGAATAAAGAATTCCAGCCATTTTTGAAAGCATGCTGTATGCTTCTTCTTTTGTCTTTAGTGCATGAAAAACTGACAAGTCACCTCCAGAACAAAATGCCTGGTCGCCTTCACCGGTAATAACTAGCGCTTTAATATCTGAATCCTTTGCACGGTCAATCGCTTTGGTTAAGCCCGACATTACTTCATAATTAACAGCATTTCTTTTATCGCTTCTTGTGATTGTAAATAATAAATAACCCTTTTCTTGTTTTTCGATTGTATAAGACAATACGCTCACCCTTTATGTATAAATATATAGTCTTAATGTTCCTATAAAAACGACAAAAGCACAAGGGTTAAGAACCCTTGTGCTTTCTATCCTATTGGAAATTAGTCGTTAACAACGTCTTTTCCTTTGTATGTTCCGCAAGCCTTACATACGCGGTGACTAAGTTTCATTTCACCACAGTTTGGGCAACTTACCATACCAGGTACATTTAGTTTGAAATGAGTACGACGCTTTCTTTTTGCCGTTTTAGAAGTCCTTCTAGCAGGTACAGCCATTCTTCCCACCTCCTTAAAGAGTATTAAGAAAGTAATGAAGACCGCAGAACGCTGGTCCTCATTTTGCTTCTTGTTTTTGCTGATTATGATTCGGAAGAAGAATTGTTTTCGTCAAAAAACTTTGCAAGTCCAGCTAATCTTGGATCAATCTTTTTGGATTGACTTTCTTCACGAATTACTTCCCAATCATTACCAGATTGTGGAGCAGCATCTTCATGATTAAGATCCTCACAGAAAACTTGCAGTGGAACTTCAAGTAAAAGAATCTCCCTAATAACTGGCATTAGATCAACAATATCCCCTTTTACTTGATATACTTCCTCTTCAGTTACATATTCTGAACCTTGTAAGAGGAAAGTTTCAGTTGTTTCGACATTAATTGGAAGTTTAACATCCACTAAAGTACGAGAACAAGGAAGGACTAAATGACCTTCTATTTTAAAATGGAATGTCACTTTCGTTGAATCAATATCCCCTCGACCCTTAATATGCATCGGTGAGACTTCGCGAATCGTTTGATCAATTTCTTTAATCTCATCAACCCGAATTATTTCATCAATCTGAAAATCCTTGTTTCGGTATTTTTGTAATTGACTTAATGTCCATTTCAATTGAATCACCCCAAGGCAACAAAGGTAATTATAGCCTTCGATTTATTTTTTGTCAATGTTTTTTCTTTACACCCAAAGTGAATGGTCTTTATACTATTTCAATGCAAAAAGCATGTCCTCATAATAGTTTACCCAGTTCCAATCAATTACAGTCCAACCGTCTATTTCTATACAGTTTTATCCTTTGGCTACAATTTTTGCTATACTATGATTACTTATAAATTTAAGGAGCGATATATACGAATGAAAGCAGTTGGTATCATAGTTGAGTACAACCCTTTTCATAATGGACATAGCTATCATTTACAAGCATCGAAGGAAGCTGCAAAAGCTGATATAGTTATTGCAGTAATGAGCGGTAATTTTCTCCAAAGGGGTGAACCCGCACTTGTTTCTAAATGGTTAAGAACTAAGATGGCATTACTGGGCGGTGTTGATATTGTAATTGAACTGCCCTACCAATTCGCTTCTCAAAAGGCCGAAACCTTTGCCAATGGAGCCGTCTCAATATTGGACTCTATCGGTTGTCAGTCACTTTGCTTCGGAAGCGAAAGCGGTGATATTTCATCCTTTTTGAAAACGGTCGACTTCATAGAAATGAATAAGCACACATATGATGAAAATATCAAAAGCTTTATCCAAACGGGTGTAAGTTATCCTAAAGCATTATCGCTGTCTTTCCAAGCAATGTCAAGCACTAATAATCTTGTCGATTTATCCAAACCAAATAATATCCTTGGCATTCAATACATAAGAGCTCTTAAACAGCAAAAAAGCCCGGTTATGCCACTAACAATAAAAAGAAAAAATGCAGAATATCATGATGAGCATTTTGCCACTGAAACGATTGCCAGTGCAACCAGCATCCGAAAAGCACTTTTTTCTCCAACTATGGAACAAACATCAATCAATCAATATGTGCCAGTTGAGACAAGTCAATTGCTTAAAGAGTATCATGAATATTTTGGAACCTTTCATGAATGGGAAAACTATTGGACCCTTTTAAAGTTCCGTATACTCCAAAGCAATCCAGAAGAACTAAGAACTATTTATGAAGTTGAAGAAGGACTCGAAAACAGAATACTAGCTGTCGCCCTTGAATCCAACAGTTTTCGGGGTTTTATGGAAAAACTTAAAACAAAACGATATACATGGACGAGGTTACAACGAATGTGTGTTCATATACTTACTAATACGAAAAAAACAGAAATGGCAAAGTTCAGTGAAAAGGCAAGCTATTTAAGGCTGTTGGGCATGACTTCATGCGGTAAGGAATATTTAAAAAAGAACAAATCTCATCTTAGCCTCCCACTCATTTCTAAACTATCTGCTTATAAACAAAAAGAAATTTTGCTCGATATAAAGGCAACACAAATATATTCATTGGGTGTAGGGAATCAACTAGCAAACGAATTAATACAGCAGGAATTTAAACAGCCGCCAATAATAATAACAAAAGAAAGATGATGCTGTTTTGAGCATCATCTTTCTACTTTTCCGGTAATTTTTCCAAATAATTTACTGCATCATCAAATACATCAACGGGGATTATTTTCATTTTCGTATCTATATCCTTGGCTGTTTTTAAAGCCACTTGATAATTTGAATCTGTTTTCCCATTTTCATTAGGAGCAAAAAAGATTTCTGCTCCTGCTTTATCCGCTGCAACTATTTTTTGATCAATTCCACCAATCGGTCCCACATTCCCTTTAGAATCGATTGTACCTGTCCCAGCTATCCTGTAGCCTTTTGTAAAGTCTTCTTCCGTGAGCTGGTTATAGATTTCCAATGAGAACATCAATCCGGCAGATGGACCGCCAATTTCATCCGTATTCACCGTTACCTTTGGCTTTGCAATAATTTCTTTATCATCTACTAAAGAAATTCCAATACCCACTTTGTTTGGATCATCTTTAAAAGGTTGAACCTTAATTTTTACCGTTTTTGTTTTATTTTTTCGCTTTATCGTTAAGCTAACTATTTCACCAGCTTTTTTTTCACCTACATACTCAATGAACTTCTCTGACGAGGAAAAATGCTCTTCATCCACCTTAATTACACGGTCTCCTGCTTGAAGCTTACCATCAGCTGGCATTTTAGGAATGACTTGAACAACGTACACTCCATTATATTTATACTCGATCGGAAATCCCGCTTTTTTGTATGCAACCTCTATTGCACTCTGTTTCGATCCTGACATCATATGGAGCTGTCTTGCATTATACTCTTCCTGTGTTTCTGTTTCATGCAAAATCGCATTTAGCGGATAAATTTCTTGAAAATCAAAAATTTTAGCTTGGAGATAAGAATAAATATTTGCTCTTCCCATTCTAATTGTGGTTAGCATGAAGCTACCTTCTGCGTCGTAACCATTTTCAACCTGAACGATTGGTTCCAATTTCTTTGCCATACCAGGCTTAGAAACATAATAAGGCAACGAGAAAAAAACTCCGGCAACCATTAATACCGCAATGAAGATGGAAGCACCTACATATATTTTTCTGCGCATTACTGTTACCCCTTCCAACTTGCAATCACACTTTTAATTTGTTCTAGCTGTTTTTTGGTTTCCTCTTCACCAAGTGTAATAATTTCTTCGATATTTGTGAAGGCACGAGAACTATAAAGTTCAACTGGCGGACGGATCATAATATCCGAGGCAATTTCACGATTGATTAGAATTTCGGTCTGCATAATATCGATACTTTGCATGATAACATCAAAGATGGAGGTAATTTCAGCATTTCGTTTTACTCTAGATACATCTACAGCAATGACAATATCAGCGCCCATTTCCTTTGCAACAGATACGGGGACACGATCTGATACCCCTCCATCCACCAAGATTCTGCCATTATATTTTTCAGGCACAAAAATTCCTGGAATTGATATACTCGCTCTCACTGCATCAGCAACGGGACCTTGTTTAAAAACAATCTTTTCCCCTGTTAATAAATCTGTAGAAACAATTCCTAATGGTATATCAAGGTCTTCAATATTTTTGCCGTGGGTAAATACCTTAATGAATTCCTTGACCCTTTTACCAGATATAAATCCCATTTTGGGTACGGTGAAATCTAAAAAGTATTTTCTTTTAAAAGCAGTTGATAGTTTATATAAACGATCGATTTCGATACCCGCTGCATAAAAGCTGCCTACAAGAGATCCCATGCTACTCCCTGCTATAAGGTGAATGGGGATTCCTTCTTCTTTTAGTACTTTTATTACTCCTAAATGTGCAAATCCACGTGCCCCCCCTGAACCAAGAGCCAATCCTATTTTAGGTTGTTCCATTACACTCACTCCTTACCAAAAGCATCTACAGTTACCCCAAAGAGAACCAGAGTAACTACCCATGCTAAAGATAATCTCGTTTAATCTTGGTGGTCTAAATTACGGTTTAATGAGTATATTTGTTTTATAAAAGGACAAGACATAAGCAACTGTTTATTTATGGATATTTTATTATTATATTTTACCATTGATTTTCTTGATTACACAATTAATAAAAATATGATAGACACTGACCTTAATATTTAGAACAGTCAATGGGAAGGAGGACCTTCATTGTTTCGTGCAAAAATAAAAACAATCTTTTTATCTTCCTCGGTTATCATCCTAGCAGTATCGCTAATCTCCTATCCCAAGGAGTCATTTGAAGCCTCCATTCGTGGGCTAACAATGTGGTGGGAAATCGTTTTTCCATCGCTTTTACCTTTTTTCATTGTATCTGAAATGTTAATTGGTTTTGGTGTAGTTAAATTTATCGGCGTTATATTAGAGCCCTTAATGAGACCGCTATTTAAAGTACCAGGTGTTGGTGGTTTTGTCTGGGCAATGGGTATGGCATCTGGATACCCTGCGGGTGCAAAATTCACCGCTAGATTACGCCAAGAGGGGCAGTTAACACAAATTGAGGCGGAGAGGCTTGTTTCTTTTACAAACTCATCGAACCCTCTATTCATTTTTGGTGCTGTAGCCGTTGGCTTTTTCTACAATCCGCAATTAGGAGTAATCTTAGCATTGGCACACTATTTAGGGAATATATGTGTTGGCCTGATAATGAGATTTCACGGAAAGGACACCTCTTCTAAAAAGGATGAAGAAAGAAATAGCTTTAACATTAGACATGCTTTCTCTGCCTTACATCAAACAAGGTTAAAAGATAACCGCCCAATTGGTAAATTACTTGGGGATGCAGTCAATTCATCCATCCAAACCTTATTAATGATTGGTGGCTTCATCATCATATTTTCAGTTATAAACAAACTACTCATTCACTTACATATTACGGCAGCACTTGCAAATGGCGTAGATTACTTACTTACATTCATAGGTTTACCTTCAATGCTTAGTATTCCGTTTATCTCAGGTTTATTTGAAATTACTCTTGGGAGCCAATTAACGAGCGGAGTACAGCAAGCTACGCTTATGCAACAGGCAATAATCACGAGCTTTATTTTAGCTTTTAGCGGATTTAGCGTTCAAGCACAGGTTGCCAGTATACTTGCAGAGACCGATATACGCTTTAAGCCTTTTTTCATTGCTAGACTCATTCATGGAACACTCGCAGGCTTTATTGCCTTTCTTTTATGGGAACCTGTCTATGTTCGCTTATACGGCACGGACCAGCCTACAAACTCAATTCCTGTAGGTCTATTTGAAGAAGGTTCATGGCTTCATAGCTACTACTCTGGTTTGATTGAAATGGGTCCGCTTATTACTATCTTTTCATTGATTCTTTATGTGGTACTTCTCTATACTCGATTAAATAAAATTTAAAAAAAGCCATTGGTTACCAAGGCTTTTTTTAAAATTATTAGCGATTAAATTTTTTGTGAAGGGCCTTTTCTACGATGGGAGGTACTAGTTCTGAAATATTGCCATTGTATTTAGCAACTTCCTTCACAATGCTGGAGCTCAGAAATGAATATTGGTTATTCGTCATGATAAAAAAGGTTTCAATTTCATCACTTAACACCCTGTTCATTGATGTGATTTGCATTTCATACTCAAAGTCTGAAACTGCACGTAGCCCTCGGATAATCGCATTTGCCTTTACAGCCTTCGCATATTCTACAAGTAGCCCAGAATGTTCATCAACCTTGACATTTGGTAAATCCTTGGTTACTTCCCTAATTAGTTCTATCCGTTCCTCCACGTTAAATAGTGGATTTTTTGATGAATTGTTCATCACACTAACATAAACCACTTCAAAAACTTTAGCCGCTCTTCTAATAATATCTAAATGACCATATGTAATTGGATCAAAGCTTCCTGGACAAACGGCAATACTAGCCAAAGTAAAACTCCTCCTTATTACTTGCTAAGTTACGAATAAATCGAAATAGCAATCATCCCATACTTTTCGTGTTTGATTTGTGAATATGACCCTACTGTTTGTGGTAATTCC
>JAQSXG010000160.1 GCA_029256785.1 Neobacillus sp. | reverse complement strand
TTAACAAACTACTTTGAGATTACCTTACTAACTCGGAAGATTTTACAGCAGGCGGCTACGCTTACGGAAAACAGTGAGTTACAAAGCCTTGTTTTGGCTGAGAATGCAGATCAACTTAAGGAATATTGCCTTGGACGTGATTTGATTGATATGCTACGTGCTTTTGGCCCTTGGAAGGCATCTGCACAGGAGATCGTATCCTTATTAAGAAAAATGACTCCTCGTCTCTATTCAATTGCAAGCAGCATTGCCGCTAATCCTGGAGAGGTTCATCTCACTATCGGCGCGGTACGCTACACGGCTCACGACCGTGAGAGAAAAGGTGTTTGCTCTGTATTATGTGCAGAACGGTCCAAAGAAGGTGACCTACTTCCTGTCTTTGTTCAAGCAAACAAACACTTCCATTTGCCGGAGTCAGTGGATAAAGATATTATCATGGTTGGTCCAGGAACTGGTATTGCACCATTCCGTTCCTTTATCCAAGAACGTGCAGTAAAAAGAGTGAACGGTCGCTCATGGCTATTTTTTGGAGACCAGCATGAAGCAGAAGATTTCCTCTATCAAAATGAGTTGGAAAGCTATCAACAAGATGGAGTATTGACGAGAATCGATACAGCATTCTCCCGTGATACAGCCCAAAAAGTATATGTACAGCATAAAATGCTTGAAAACAGCAAGGAATTATTCGAGTGGATCGAAAATGGAGCTTATTTCTACGTTTGTGGGGATAAAGAACGGATGGCGAAAGACGTTAACGAAGCATTAATTAACGTAATCGAAAAAGAAGGGTCCATGTCACGGGAAACAGCCGAAGCCTACCTAAAAGATATGCAAAAGCAGGGACGTTACCAACGTGATGTGTATTAATATTATTTATGGTGCCTGACCCCCGCAGCGCTAAAGCATTACAGCAGTGGGGGACTGGCCCCAAAAGGGAAGGAGTTCAATATGAACTCCTTTTTATTTTGCAATTAGAAATTTTTAGCATATACATGACTATCAATTCTTTGTTAAAATCTACTAGGTTTGAGAAAATCCCAATATGATAAAGTATTTAATATACTAATTATTTAATGGTAAGTAAAGAAAAATATTTTTTTATATAATAGTGAGATAAAAGAGTAGGGGGAACAGAAATTGTCAGTTATAAAACCAGAAGAAATGGTCGTTGAGATAAATCAATTAGATGAAAAGGGTTCGGGGCAAGCAATCGTCTGGCGTGAAAATGAACTAGGAATTAAGAAGAAGTTAAGACTTACCATTCCGCAAACCCTTCTAGGTGAAAAAGTGCGAGTAACAGTTGATCAACCTGATAGAAGAAGAAGAAAAGCGTTGGCAGAAGAAATAGTAGAGTCACATTCTGAAAGAACGACACCGCCATGTCCACATTTTGAAAGATGTGGGGGCTGTGTATGGCAGCATTGGGAATACAGCGGTCAGCTACACCAGAAAACGATGCATGTAAGAGATGCAATTGAGGGTCAAGGATTCGATCCTATGCTTGTTAAAGATACAATCGGAATGGATCAGGCTTGGCATTATCGAAATAAAATGGAGTTTACGTTTGCACCCGACGGATCGCTTGGGCTGCATGAACAAGGAGACTTTCGAAAAATCATCTCACTTGAAACATGCTTAATCGCAGGCAAGGAAATGGTAGAGGCTGCGATGGAAGTCGCTGATTGGGTGAAACACCACCAGTTAAGAGGGTATAACAAAGACTTACATGAAGGGTTACTACGTCATTTGATGGTCAGACAGTCTTTCGCAACAGGGGAAATGATGCTGGCAATATTTGCGACAAAAGCTCCAGTTGACCATCTTGAACAGGCTGTTCGAGATTTAATACAACGTATTGGCGAAAAGTTCCCACAGGTGAAAAGCTTGTTATGGCTTGAAAATACAGATTGGGCTGACCGAACTCAATCTGAAATGAGTCATGTGTTAGCTGGTCGCGATTATATTTACGATGAAATGGATGGTTATCGTTTCCGTCTTTGGTTTGATACCTTTTTCCAAACCAATCCAAAACAGGCTCAAAAATTGGTTGATATAGCAATTGAATTAGGTGAACCGAAAAAAACGGAAAAGATGATTGATCTTTTCTGTGGTGTAGGTACATTTTCTCTCCCCTTCGCGAGCAGAGTAGAAAGACTTGCAGGAATTGAAATTGTTGAGAGTTCCATTGAATCTGCCAAACGAAACGCAATAGACAATGGCCTAGAGAATACCTATTTCTTGGCTAAAGATGCAAGGAAAGGTATCGATGAGGTGTTAGAAGGTTTTGGCCGTCCAGAATTATTATTGTTAGATCCTCCGCGCTCAGGAGCAGGCGGTAAAGTAATGAGGAGAATTGGACGTTCTAAACCGGAGCGAATAATCTATGTATCTTGTAATCCAGATACTTTTGCTACAGATATTAAAGAACTCAATCAATTCGGTTATGAATTAGAAGTGGTGCAACCGGTAGATTTATTCCCGCACACTGTACATGTTGAATGCGTAGCGCGGTTAGTCCTAAAATAAGTTAGCTCCAGTCATGGGTCGAACTAATTTGTTAATATTGGATAAGAGTGAAATTATATCCATTTTCCTAGTTTTATAGTGTATAATTAGTCTTTTGATTCAGGTGAAAAAAGTAACGTTAAGGCGGCTCTGTACGTCACAGTTAGTAAATAAATGAACAAAATTTTAGTTGAGTCTAATAATTTCATATTCAAGGAGGCTTCCATGGCAAACGATATTATTATCCGTTTTGATAACGTAACAAAATCATACAGCAGTGACACGAAAGTTTTACAAGATGTGAGTTTTGAACTTGAACGTGGAAAATTTTACACATTACTTGGTCCTTCAGGTTGTGGAAAAACGACGATATTACGTATCATTGCGGGCTTTGAAAAACCGACAACAGGTGATGTATACCTTAACGGCAAGTGTGTAAACGACGTCCCAGCAAACGAGCGTCAAGTAAACACTGTATTCCAAGACTACGCCCTATTCCCACACTTAAACGTATTTGAAAACGTGGCATTTGGTTTGCGAATTAAGAAAGTAAAAGAATCTGAAATTAAAGTGCGCGTAGCAGAAGCGTTAAAGTTCGTAAACTTAGCTGGTTATGAAAACCGTGAAATCACAGAAATGTCTGGCGGTCAACGTCAACGGGTCGCGATTGCACGAGCTATCGTTAATGACCCAGAGGTGATTTTACTTGATGAGCCATTATCAGCTCTTGATTTAAAGTTGCGTACAGAAATGCAATACGAGTTACGTGAGCTGCAGCAACGCCTTGGTAAAACATTTATTTTCGTTACACACGACCAAGAGGAAGCATTAGCAATGAGTGATGAAATTTTTGTTTTAAACGAAGGGATTATCCAACAATCTGGTACGCCAGTTGATATTTATGATGAGCCAATTAACAGATTCGTTGCAGACTTCATCGGAGAGTCAAATATGGTTGACGGCGTTATGCTTGAAGACTATAAAGTGAAATTTGCTGGGAAAGTATTTGATTGTGTCGACGGCGGTATGAAACCGAACGAAAAAATCGATGTAGTCATTCGTCCAGAAGACCTACTTATTACATCGCCAGAAGTAGGTAAAATCGTTGTGCGCGTTGATACACAGTTATTCCGTGGTGTACATTACGAGTTATCAACATATGATAAAGATGGAAATGAGTGGCTAGTACACTCGCTGAAAAAGGCTGAAGTAGGTGCACAAGTAGGTCTTGATTTCGACCCAGAAGCAATTCATATTATGCGTCTAAATGAAACGGAAGAAGAATTTGACGCACGCATAGAGGCATATACAAATGAAGTTTAAGACAAAACCAGCGTTTGTCCCATATTTACTATGGATTGCGCTCTTCGTTATCGCACCGATTGGGCTCATATTGTATTATTCAATGCTCGATTTAAACGGAGATTTTTCACTTGTAAACTATAAAAATTTCTTTACATCAGCATACTTAACGATGACGCTAACTAGCTTTTGGTATGCATTAATCATTACTTTTTTTACGCTAGTTATCTCTTATCCAACTGCTTACCTTTTAACCAAAACAAAGCATAAGCATTTATGGCTAATGCTCATAATTATTCCTTCATGGATTAATTTATTATTAAAAACGTATGCATTTATCGGGATTTTTGGTTTATACGGACCCATCAATGCAATAATCAAAATGTTAGGCTTCGATCCGACGCAAATGTTATTTACCGACTTTAGCTTTGTGTTCGTTGCGGTATACATTTTTATTCCGTTTATGATTATCCCAATCTTCAATGCTTTAGATAAAATGAATCCATCATTAATTTACGCATCACGTGACTTGGGTGCTTCACCTTTTACAACGTTCCGACGCGTCATTTTCCCTTTAACTATTGAAGGCGTAAAATCAGGAATTCAAGTAACGTTTATCCCCGCTCTTTCGCTGTTCATGATTACGCGCTTAATTGCTGGGAATAAAGTGATTACACTCGGTACAGCAATAGAACAGCAATTTTTAGTTGCGCAAAACTGGGGAATGGGTTCTACAATTGCCGTGTTTTTAATTATCATTATGTTTGCAATCATGTTGCTTACACGTACAAAGAAAAAAGGAGGTCGAGCATAAATGCGATCCGAGTTAACGACAAATGCTAAAGTATATTTAGCAATCGTGTTTGTTATTTTATATGCACCGATCTTCTACTTAATTTTTTATTCATTTAATAGTGGCGGTTCAATGGGTTCATTTGAAGGTTTTACTCTTGAACATTATCAAGCCGTATTTGATGATAATCGGTTACTTGTTATCTTAATAAATACCGTTATAGTTGCCTTGCTTTCTGCATTACTAGCTACTATTATCGGAACACTTGGGGCGGTTGGTATAGTCTCATTAAGAAACTACAAAATACGTAACATCGTTTTATCGTTAAATAATATATTAATTGTTAGTCCAGATGTTGTGATTGGTGCAAGTTTCTTAATATTATTCACAATGGTGGGAGTTAAGCTTGGCTTTGCATCTGTTGTACTATCACATATTGCATTTAGTATCCCAATTGTTGTCTTAATGGTCTTGCCTAAACTATTGGAAATGAATACGAACTTAATTGATGCAGCACTTGATTTAGGCGCGAATCGTCGCGATGTATTAACGCGAGTTATTATTCCCTATATTAAACCAGGAATTTTAGCTGGTTTTTTTATGGCGGTAACTTATTCATTAGATGACTTTGCTGTTACATTTTTTGTTACTGGTAACGGATTTAGTACATTGTCTGTTGAAATCTATTCCATGGCACGTGCAGGTATTTCGTTAACCGTTAATGCTATTTCGGGGCTAGTGTTTATCGTGACAGTCGGTATTGTCGTTATGTATTACTTCATTACGATGCGGTCGAAAAAAACGGAGGGCTCTACTCTATGAAATCTTTAATTCAGACAATATTAGCAATCGTTATCGTATGTGGCCTCCTTTGGTTTGTTGCTTCAAAGCTTGATGCATCAGGCTCAGCGGGTGGGAAGGATACTTTAGTCGTATACAATTGGGGAGAATACATTGACCCTTCGCTAATCGACCAGTTTGAAGAAGAAACAGGAATTTCTGTTATATATGAAACGTACGATTCAAATGAAGCGATGTTAACGAAAATTAGACAAGGTGGCTCATCCTATGATGTGGTTGTCCCATCAGAATATACGATTGAAACAATGATTAAAGAAGACTTGTTAATAGAACTTGATCATTCGAAACTTCCAAACTTAGAAAATATCGATCCGTACTTTTTAGATTTACCGTTTGATCCAAAAAACAACTATTCCATTCCGTACTTTTGGGGGACGGTTGGTGTAGTTTATAATCCTAATGATGTTCCAGAACATCTCACTTTTGATTCTTGGAACGATTTATGGGATCCAGCACTAAAAAATAAAGTATTTTTAGTTGATGGTGCACGTGAAATCATGGGTATGGGCTTAAACAGTTTAGGCTATTCATTAAATTCACGTGATGAGAAGGAATTAGGTGCAGCATTAGAAAAATTAAACCAACTAAACGGCAATGTTAAAGCGATTATTGGAGATGAAATTACTCCATTAATGGTTAATAATGAAGCTACTGTTGCTGTAACATTTTCTGGTCAAGCTGCAGACATGATGTATGAAAACGAAGAGTTGAATTATGCAGTACCTAAAGAGGGCTCAAATTTATGGTTTGATAACATGGTTATTCCTAAAACCTCATCAAATGTGGAGGGTGCCCATCAGTTCATAAATTTTATGCTTGATGCAGAGGTTGCTGCGCAAAATACTGATTATGTAGGATACGCTATTCCAAATAAAGCGGCGTGGGAACTTTTAGATGAAGAGGTAGTAAACGATGAACGTTTTTACCCAACTGAAGAAAGCCGCAAAAACCTAGAAGTATATGAAAACTTAGGACTTGAGTTGTTAGGAACATATAACGAATACTTTCTAGAATTTAAAATGTCACTAAATTAATTTTTGTGATTACCAAAAAGAACTAGCCGTGTTGTAAAACGGCTAGTTCTTTTTTTGAAGCTGTATTAAGAAATCTTAGATTTGCTTATCTTTAGATTTGAAACAGAGCGTCCTTTGCCATGCGGAACACATACTGGAGTTCCGAAAATAGGATCACAAGAAATATCGCATTTCATTTGAAATACTTCACTAACCAGCTTACAGGTTATGATATCCTCAGGCTTACCTTGGGCATACACTTTCTTGTCTTTAACAGCAACAATATGGTGTGCATAGCGGCTAGCAAGGTTTAAATCGTGTAATACCATGACAATGGTATGGCCTTTTTGTTCGTTTAAATCAAATAATAAGTCAAGAATTTCAATCTGGTGAGTCATATCTAGATAGGTTGTAGGTTCATCTAGTAGAATGATATCTGTTTCTTGTGCCAAGGTTAAAGAAATCCAAGCACGTTGACGTTGGCCGCCTGATAGTGAATCAACTGCCCGATCTTTAAGGTGAAGCATATTTGTTGCTTCAAGCGCACGATGAACAGCGTCGTCATCTTCTTTTGACCATTGCTTGATAAATGATCTGTGTGGATGTCTGCCTTGTTTTACTAGTTCATATACAGTCAATCCATCAGGAGCTACCGGACTTTGTGGTAAGATTGCTAAATTCTTCGCAATCTCTTTTGTTTTCATTTTAGCAATTTCTTTCCCTTGTAATAAGATACTGCCGCTCTTGGGTTTGAGTAATCGTGCCAAGGACCGTAACAGAGTGGATTTCCCGCAACCATTACCGCCAATAAAAACAGTGATTTCCCCTTTAGGGATTTCAAGATTTAAATCATCGATGATGATTGATTCCCCATAACCTAATGTTAAATTCTTTGCTGATAATGAGTGCATGGAATCCTCTCCTTTACGAAAATATGTCTTCTCGTATATTGTTACTTTAATTGTAATGAGATTTCCCTGTGTAGTCAATGATAATCATTATCATTTGAAAAGTTGACACAATTGATCCAGATATTTCTTTAGTTGGTAAATTAAAAAATGCTGTACTCTTGTCGAGACAGCATTTTTGTTGTTTAAAGCTTATTTTACTAATACACTTAAAACATCATCAATTGTTTTTTGAGACGCTAATAAACCTTTATTTGTCCAATTACTTGGATCTTTAATGATATGAACATTGCCGTTTTTAGCAGCAGGTGTACTTTGCCATACGGAGCTATTTTCTAAGGTTTGAATACCTTGTTCACCCTCTATAGCTAAAAGAAACACATGATCAGCATCAAGTTCGGATAATTTTTCAACTGAAATCGGGTTCCAAGAGGCAGCATCAGCTTTGCCTATTTCCTTAATAAGTGCAGGTTGGTTTAGTCCCAATTCAGAGTATAGAACCTCTGCGCTATGCCGGTTTTGTTCAAATAAGAAGAATTGATTACCAGTTGCCCAGATGATTGCTACCGTTTCCTCGCCAACAGCTTCTGCTAATTGATTACGAGCGTTTTCTACTTTTTCTTCGTAGTCACTTAATAATTTTTTAGCTTCATCTTCTTTACCAAGGATTACACCAAAGGTTTCGATTTGTTTGCGCCAATCTGCTCTCGTTTCTTCTGTCATAACATATGTCGGAGCCATTTTTTTATAATCATCCAATGTTCCTTCATAGCTATCCATGTTATTCTCGAGGATAATAAGGCCAGGCTCATGATTCAATACTTGCTCTAATGGAAGGTTCCACTCGATGGTTGGGATATCCTTCATGTCGCCCTCTAAATAATCTTGAACGGTTTTTCCGATGGCCCACTTAGCAACGGGAGTAACACCAAGTGCTAATAAAGCGTCTTCATGATAAGGTGCTAGAATTTTTTCAGCATTCGCTGGGAGGGTTACTTCACCCATTGCTGAATCTAGTGTTACTTCTGTACTTTTTGAATCACCATCTGTTTTAGGTTCGGGTGATGAATCATTATTTCCACATGCAGAGATAATAAGTAACAATGAGCAAATGATTAAAGCGAGGAAGAGTCGAGAAGTTTTCATATTCATTTTCATATATAATTCTCCTTTATGATATAATTTCATTGTTAATGATAATCATTTTCAACTACAGAGTCAATGAACCATTTGTGTCTGTTTTAAATAACTTTGCGAAAATTAGGAGAGAGTAATGCGATTATTTATACACCATTCAAACATTTCAAAAATTATTATTAATATTATAACCTTTATTGTTTTGATTTTTTCAATCGGATTATCCGTTGCCTATGGAACGACGGATATCGATTTTGGAACAGTATGGCAGGCAGTATTTCATTTTGATTCAAATTTAACATCTCACCAGGTGATCCAAGAATTACGACTGCCTCGTGCGATTTCTGCAGTCTTTGTTGGTGCCTTTCTTGCCGTATCCGGGGCTATCATGCAGGGTATGACTCGAAACCCTTTAGCTTCCCCTTCCATTATGGGTGTAACAGATGGGGCTGCGTTTGCACTGGTATTGATGCTGGCTTTTGCTCCAAGTGTCTCGGAGTTTGGTTTGATTGGTTCTTCCTTTGTTGGTGCAGGACTAGCTGTTGCCCTTATCTTTACGATTGGTTCTTTTTCTGCGAGTGGCTTAACACCAGTAAAATTAGCTCTAGCAGGGGTTGCGATTGGAACGATGTTACGATCAGCTTCTTCCATTATCTCCCTTCACTTTAATTTGGAAAAAGAAATGGGCTTTTGGCTTGCAGGTGGCTTAGACGGAACGAGTTGGGCCTCGGTTAAAATTTTATTGATATCTGGTGGAATC
>JAQSXG010000159.1 GCA_029256785.1 Neobacillus sp. | reverse complement strand
AAAGCATGACCGTTCATTTGTAGTTTCACTTTATCCACAGTATCGAACTGAGTAAGTGTCCATGTTATTGACTGAAGAATTTTCTCTTCATCTTCAGGTTGATAGTTTTTAAATTCATTTGAAAAATTAACGACCGCAACGCCATCTTCTTTAATATCTACGGAAATTTCAGTGTCTTCTGGCAATACCGCACGGAAACCATTAGGTAGTAGGTCTGTGACAGGTCCATTTTTCACTAAATGCTGTAACGCTTGTGTCGCAACTGAAGTGGTCTTCGGTAATTCTAAGGTCTGCGGAACAACATATCCATTTTTATCAACTAAGTATAGCTCTGTTTTTAAGCTTGCCTCAGCTTTCTCACCTTTTCCCGTTGTTTCTTCCGTTACCGTCTTATCGGTTACTTCAGCCTCCTTTGGTGGATCTACTTTTTTCGTAGTCTCAGTCCCGAACAAACCGCATCCTGATAAAAAAAGTGACGATGCAAATACAGTTGTAACAACAATCTTCATTTTATTTTTTGACATATTTTATCCCTCCAAAGACAGTTTGTACTATCATGTATACGAGCCTAGTAAAATAAATAGACCGCCTAAGGAAAGAAATATAGTTCTTTTATCCAAAATATTTTTATTTCATATAAAAAGGAGTCCCTTTAAAAAGGACCCCTCTAGATTACAATTTAATTTTCTTCACATTTTTGATTTCTGTTCCTAGCCACTGAGAAGCAATTTTTGAAAAAATAGTTCTAGAACCAGTTGTATAAAATTCATGTTCTGGCTCGCCCTCATTTGTCTCAAGAATACTGTTATAGTGAAGAATCGTACTAATTTCCCTTGCCGTTTCATCCCCAGAGCTGATAATAGTCACGTCATCTCCCATTACTTGCTGGATAAGTGGTTCAAGTAATGGATAATGGGTACAGCCTAAAATAAGTGTATCAAGCTTTTGGTTTTGCAGTGGCTTTAACGCTTCAGCAACAATCTTCTCTGCAATGCTTCCATCATATTCGCCGCTTTCCACAAGTGGAACAAATTTTGGGCATGCCTGACTTTTCACCTGCAGTCTACTGTTAAGTGCCATTAATGCTTTATCGTAAGCACCGCTCTTAACCGTACCTTCCGTCCCAATAATCCCGACACGATAGTTTTTCGTACGTTTTATTGCTGCCCTTGCTCCCGGATATATAACCCCAAGTACAGGGATCGATAACTCTCTTCTAATTTCATCAAGTACGGCTGCCGTCGCTGTATTGCAGGCAATGACTAGCATCTTGATATTTTTTTGTAATAAAAAAGTGGTTAATTCCCACGTAAACCTTTTTACTTCCTTTAGTGGTCTAGGACCGTATGGACAGCGGGCTGTATCCCCCAAGTAGATTATTTTTTCATTTGGGAGCTGTCTCATGATTTCCTTTGCAACCGTTAACCCGCCAACACCTGAATCGATTACACCAATGGGTTGTTGTTTCAAGCTTCTCGCCTCTTTTTTAACGCATTTCCTGATGCAGTTTCATTAAGTTGCTTTGGAGCAACTGGATTTCATCTGTTGAAAAATTTGTTAATACTTCCTCTAAATATACTTGCCGTTTTTTAATAACCTCATCAATAATTCTTCCGCCCTCATCAAGCAAGTGAATTCTGACGACCCTTCGATCGTGAGGGTCCTTTGATCTTACCACAAGGTTATTTTTCTCCATTCGATCCACAAGGTCTGTTGTTGTACTAAATGCCAGAAACATTTTGTTAGAGAGCTCTCCAATTGTCATATCGCCCTCTTCGAATAGCCACTGGAGCGCAATAAATTGTGGCGGGGTGATTTTATAATTACTAAGGATTTCTCTGCCTTTTTGCCTTATAATTCCGGATATATATCGCAAATCTTTTTCAATATTTGCGACTGTCTCATTGCTTGCTCTTTGTGTATCTTTTACTTCCATGTACCTTTCACCCCTAATAAGGCCTACCTAGATCTACTAAATTTAGCAGATGCCACCGCCCCTACAATCTTGTCCTTATTTTCTACCTTTTTCTCCAAAATTTCAAGTCGAAAATTTTAGCCGGTATCGATTATCAACTATTAGATTTCTTTTTTACAATTCCTGTCTATGTATACATGAACCGGCTTTCCATAAGAAAGCCGGTCATGATTAAAGTTCTAGCTCTCCCATACGAAGGAGCTCTACAACTGCTTGTGAACGCCCCTTTACACCAAGCTTTTGCATGGCATTAGATATATGATTTCGAACCGTTTTTTCGCTTATAAATAATTCACCAGCGATTTCCTTCGTCGTCTTATCCTGTACTAATAGTTCGAATACTTCTCTTTCCCGTTTGGTGAGTAACGGCTTATGATTGTAATCATTCTCCTTCAAGTATTGTGACCCTCCTTGCCTTCGCCAGTTATGAACCGTTTGGTGGGTATATATTTAGTCACGATATCTTATGTGAATGATACGAATGAAGTGACTACATTTATTTTTAGGATAATGATTTTTAAAAAAATTTAAAAAACTACAAAAAACAAAAAAGCTCCATATATAAAAGGAGCTTAAATCGGCTTTGCATATATAATGTAGCGTTGCGGTGAATCACCAATTACGTTAAATGGATAGCAGGTAGTAACAATCAACTCTTCTTCTTCATTCTGTAGGGTAATGATGCTAGTATCATCCGATTCAACAATCTTTGTATGTGAAATTTCATAGGTAAACGAACCGTTTGCCAACTGAACTTCAAATTTGTCCCCTTTTTCCAATTCACCTAACCTGCGGAAGACTGTATCCCGATGTCCTGATAAAACAATCTGTCCATTTTCTCCTGGAAAATAAGAGCCAGTATAATGACCTACACCTTTATTAAGATCGTTTGGATCTGTACCTTCAACAATAGGAAGTTCCGATTTGAGCCTAGGAATCGTTAGTAATCCTACCGTTTCACCAAATTTAGGAGGGTCTTCCTTTTTTTCGGTTGTATTGGATGTTTCTGACGGATCTTCCTTGTTTCCATTTGATACGATTTCCTTCGCTTCTTTAAGAGCTGTATTGGTTTGAACCTTTACACTAACCATTTGCCAAACTGCTACACCAATAATTAATAATCCAGCTAAAATTATTATCAGCGGAAGTTTCTTCACCATCAGATATCCCTCCTTAACGACATAACTATTAATAAGTATAACAAAACTCCCACCTATATAAATAGTTTTAATAGAAAAAAACCCTCTTTCCATAAGGGAAAAGAAGGTTTTCTTGGAATCTGTTGTAAGCGCACACTCGCTTAAGATTTAAGCATGGTCACTTCCGAAGAAGCTTCTGAATGCTTGGATCGTTGTATCACGGTTCAAGGCTGCAATCGAAGTTGTTAAAGGAATACCCTTCGGACAAGATTGCACACAGTTTTGAGAGTTACCACAGTTTGCTAAACCGCCATCGCCCATAATGGTTTCTAAACGTTCTGCTTTATTCATCTCACCTGTTGGGTGAGCATTGAATAAGCGTACTTGGGAAAGCGGCTGTGGACCAATAAAGTTTGAGTTACTGTTCACATTCGGACAGGCCTCAAGACAAACACCACAAGTCATACATTTTGAAAGTTCGTAAGCCCATTGACGCTTTTTCTCAGGCATACGCGGACCAGGTCCTAAATCATAGGTTCCATCGATTGGAATCCATGCTTTTACCTTTTTAAGAGCATCAAACATTCTGCTGCGATCAACTTGAAGATCACGTACAACAGGGAATGTTTTCATTGGTGCCAATCTGATTGGCTGTTCAAGCTGGTCAACCAGTGCAGAACAAGATTGACGTGGCTTTCCATTGATAATCATTGAGCACGCACCGCAAACTTCTTCAAGGCAGTTCATATCCCAATTGACTGGAACCGTTTCTTGTCCCTTAGAGTTAACAGGGTTTCTACGGATTTCCATCAGGGCTGAAATAACATTCATATTTGGACGGTAGGGTAGTTCAAATGCTTCTTCATAAGGATCAGCATCCGGGCTATCCTGACGTGTAACGATAAACTTCACTGTTTTATTTTCAGACATTTTTTCCTACTCCCCCTTCTTTGTTGCATAGTTACGTTCACGAGGCTTAATTAACGAAACGTCAACTTCTTCATAATGGAAAGCTGGTGCAGACGAAGAATCAACAAATTTAGCCATTGTTGTTTTCAAGAATTCCTCATCATTACGGTTAGGAAACTCTGGCTTATAATGAGCACCACGGCTCTCATTCCGGTTATAAGCTCCAATTGTAATTACACGGGCAAGTTGCATCATATTTTCTAGTTGTCTAGTAAATACGGCTCCCTGGTTGCTCCATTTGCTTGTATCATGAATATTAATCTTTTTATAACGCTCTAAAAGCTCCTGTAGCTTTTCATCTGTCTTTAGAAGTCTGTCGTTATGACGGACAACCGTTACGTTATCTGTCATCCACTCACCAAGCTCTTTATGAAGAACATAGGCATTTTCTGTTCCGCTTAGCGACATGATTGAACTCCACTTATCTTCCTGCTCTTTCACATGACGATCAAAAACAGTAGAAGAAACTGCATCAGAACTCTTTTCAAGGCCATTAATATATCTTACAACGTTCGGTCCAACAACCATTCCACCATATATCGCAGAAAGTAATGAGTTCGCACCTAGGCGATTGGCACCGTGTTGAGAATAATCACACTCACCAGCAGCAAATAGTCCAGGGATATTTGTCATTTGGTCATAGTCAACCCATAGTCCACCCATTGAATAGTGAACAGCAGGGAAAATTTTCATTGGAAGTTTACGCGGGTCATCACCCATGAATTTTTCATAGATTTCAATAATACCACCAAGTTTAACATCTAGTTCATGTGGATCTTTATGGGAAAGATCTAGGAATACCATGTTTTCGCCGTTAATACCTAATTTCTGATTAACACACACATCAAATATCTCACGAGTAGCGATATCACGCGGTACTAGATTTCCATAGGCAGGATATTTTTCCTCTAAGAAATACCAAGGCTTACCGTCTTTATACGTCCATACTCGTCCACCTTCACCACGAGCAGATTCACTCATTAAACGAAGCTTGTCATCACCAGGGATAGCAGTTGGATGAATTTGAATCATTTCTCCATTTGCATAATACGCACCTTGTTGATAAACAATAGAAGCAGCCGAACCTGTATTTATGACAGAGTTTGTTGATTTTCCAAAAATGATTCCAGGTCCACCCGTCGCTAAGATTACAGCATCTCCAGCGAATGATCTAATTTCCATAGTGCTAAGATTTTGAGCAACAATTCCACGGCAAACGCCGTCATCATCAAGAACAGAACCTAGGAATTCCCAGCCTTCATATTTTGTTACTAATCCAGCTACCTCATGACGACGAACTTGCTCATCCAATGCGTACAGTAGCTGTTGTCCAGTTGTTGCTCCGGCAAATGCAGTACGGTGATGCTGTGTGCCACCAAAGCGTCTGAAGTCTAAAAGACCTTCTGGTGTACGGTTAAACATTACTCCCATACGGTCCATTAAATGAATAATTCCCGGTGCTGCATCACACATTGCTTTAACAGGTGGTTGGTTTGCTAAGAAGTCACCGCCATACACTGTGTCATCAAAGTGGATCCATGTGGAATCGCCTTCACCTTTTGTATTTACTGCTCCATTAATCCCGCCTTGGGCACAAACGGAGTGGGAACGCTTTACTGGAACAAGTGAAAATAATTCTACTGGTGTTCCTGTTTCTGCAACTTTAATGGTTGCCATTAAGCCCGCTAAGCCGCCGCCAACTATAATCACCTTAGCCTTACTCATCGTGACTCAGTCCCTTAATCGAAAATCCTATATTTTAACGTTTAAACTACGTTCACTATAAATATTAAACAAATGCAAGTAATGTACGAACTAGAACAATAGATAACGCTACAAATACTCCAATTGTAAAGTATGTAGAAATCTTTTGTGAACGTGGGGAGACAGTGATACCCCAGCTAACAAAGAATGACCATAAACCGTTTGCAAAGTGGAATACAGTTGAAATTGTACCAATCACATAAAATGTGAACATAAATGGTGATGATAAGATTTCATTCATCATGTTAAAGTCTACATGTGTTCCAAATGCTGCTGCTACCCGTGTTTCCCATACATGCCAAGCAATAAAAATTAGTGTGATAATACCAGATACACGTTGAAGCATGAACATCCAGTTTCTGAAATAGCCATATTTGGACGTATTATTTTTTGCTGTAAAGGCAATATAAAGGCCATAGATTGCATGAAATAAAATTGGTAAATAAATAATTACAGTTTCTAGGACTAGCCTAAATGGTAAATTCCCCATAAAATCCGCTGCCTTATTAAAGGACTCAGGTCCTCCTGTAGCAAAATGGTTAACAACTAGATGCTGCACAAGGAATAATCCGATAGGAATGACTCCTAGCAATGAATGTACTCTTCGTAAAACGAACTCTCGATTCCCCGCCATAATTTTACCCCCCTTAAAATTTAAAATGATGTTAAGCTTAATCCCCGTTGTTCTATTAAACTGATTTCTAAACCTAGCATCACTGTGACAATTATGTGACAAGTCCATTTTACTCCCATCGGGTATAAGCGTCAAGAAAACGGATACATAAAAAGTTAATAAAAATGAAATTTTTAAAATATATTGATATTATAATAGATACTTTTCAAACCTAAAAATATATGGGAATTTCTTACACAAAATGGGTACCAATTCAACAAATTACCAAGATTTACTCCGATGCAACTTTCATTTTTCGGGAAAGATAGTTATCATGAAAACAGTTTTTTGATATAGCAAAATAATGATAAATTTCCATTTAGCCTACCGAGAAATTCTTTAAAAAATGAGAATGATTCCAAGCCAAATTTGTATATAATAGAATGATAGAAAGAGGGGAAACATGTGAAAGATACAATTGTTACTGAAAACACTTTGCAGACCGATGAATCAAGAAACATATCGATCTTTGGATATGAGCTAATTAGGGAATTTGTTCTTCCAGAGATTCTTGGCAAAGACACGCCGGAAATTCTATACTGGACTGGAAAGCGATTAGCAAGGAAATATCCACTTCATACCTATGATGAGTTAGTTGACTTTTTTGCTAAAGCTTCATGGGGTGAGTTAGAGATTAAGAATGAACGCAAGGATGAAATTGAATTTGAATTAAAAAGCCCGCTAATTGTCTCACGTGTTAAATCAAAAGCAGAACACTTCTTCCAACTCGAAGCAGGCTTTCTCGCCCAACAGATCGAACATCAGAAACAGGCAGTCACCGAAACCTTCGAGCACCCAGTAAAAAAATCCAACAAAGTACAATTCACCGTCAAATGGGACAAAAAAGACGAAGTGCGGTAACACTGTTATGGTGACAGTTACGGTGACAGGCACCACTCGTGTACATTGTCCACTCCAGGCGGACAGTGGTAAAAGAAAAGCTATCATTTGGGGATTCCGAATGATAGCTTTTTTTGTTTTTAGTTGCCTTTGGATAGTCTGAAGGCTTGGTGTAGTGCCTCGACTGCTTTTAGCATGTCTTTTTCTTCTACTACGGCTGATACTTTGATTTCGGATGTACTGACCATTTTCACTTGGATATCGTTGGCTGCAAGTACCTCAAACATTTGTGCCGCTACCCCTGGGTTAGAAATCATACCAGAACCTACGATTGAAACCTTTGCTAATTTGTTTTCGGCATCAAGCTGTTCGTAATTTAGCTGCTCTTTGTTATCTTCAAGAACACCTAATGTTTGTATCAAATCTTCTGTTTTAATAGAGAAAGCCAAGTTAGCCGTCTTTGCATCTGTTGTACTCTGAACAATGATATCCACATTTAAATGATTTTTAGCAAGTGTTGTAAAAATGGTGGATAAACTTGTTAGAGAATTAGCTAATCCTAACACGCTAACCTTTGTAATTTCATCTTCAAATGCTACTCCACGGACCACAAGGTTTTGTTCCATTGATGCTTCCTCCTCAATCACTGTACCTTCTATTTTTTCCAAACTTGAGCGTACCTCAAGTTTAACTTGATAGTTCTTAGCGAATTCAACTGCTCTTGGATGTAGTACACCAGCCCCTAGGTTAGCAAGCTCGAGCATTTCATCATAGGATACCGATAATAATTTTCGCGCACTTTTCACATATCTTGGGTCTGTAGTGAATACGCCAGTAACATCTGTATAAATATCGCATTTATCTGCCTTTAATGCTGCGGCCAAGGCAACAGCTGTTGTATCCGATCCTCCGCGGCCAAGTGTTGTAATCTCTCCCTCTTCCGTTAGTCCTTGGAATCCGGCAACGATAACCACTTTTCCCTCTGAAAGCTGACTTTGCACCGCAGCGGTATTAATGTTAGTTACTCGAGCATTGCCGTGGACAGCCTCGGTAACAATTCCTGCTTGCCAGCCCGTATAAGAAACTGCAGGAACACCTTGTTCATTTAACGCCATCGATAATAGCGCAATCGTAACCTGTTCTCCTGTCGATAAAAGCATATCCATTTCCCGCTTATTTGGCTGTGACGAGATTTCTTTTGCTAAACCCACCAACTGATCTGTTGACTTTCCCATCGCCGAAACGACGACTACCACTTGATTGCCACTATCCGTTTCCGCTTTAACTCTCTGTACAACATTTAGTATTTTCTCTACACTTCCAACGGAAGTACCACCAAACTTTTGAACGATTAAACCCATTTTTTCCCCTGCTTTCAGTTTAGGTTTAGCAATCCGACATCTTCGCAAAAATAAAAAAAGCAATGAGAAGGGCATCTCATTGCTTAAAAATACGCATAAAATTGCGTGACAATGTAAGATAGCTCTCCAAGACAAAGTCTTGACAATCCGGTATTTATTCAATACAGGACCAGTAAAGAAAGAAATGAGGTTTCCTTTACTTCGGCGAACATCCCCTTTCATGATTCTTCTCAGAAGCTCATCCTTCTCCGAATCATTACTCTTGAAGCTCGCACCTCTACCTTCACTTTAATAGTAAAAAGTGATAGTAATTAAATTTTCTATTTATTATAACATAGTCCAATTTTTCAGACAATCATTAAGTTTGAAGTTTTTTCATTAATTCTTCAGCCACATTAGCCGGAATCCCAATCGCTCTAAATTCTTCAATCGTTGCTTCTTTCATTTTCTTTACCGAACCAAACTCTTTTAGTAATTGCTTTTTCCGCTTCTCACCAATACCGGGGATGTCATCAAGCAAGGACTGAAAGGCCGATTTTCCACGTGTTTGCCGATGAAAGGT
>JAQSXG010000158.1 GCA_029256785.1 Neobacillus sp. | reverse complement strand
AGTTTACTGATAAAATATTTTAATAAGAACATTGGTTTTAAGTTATGGCAAGGTTTAAGCAACCCTGATGTGTATCTCTTACGATCTGTACATAATGAATTCCATATTGAGCATATTTGGGGAAAGTAATTTTGGTAATAAGGATGTAAGTTTACTAGTATTTATGATAGTTTTATAAGAATGTTAACTGGAGGTAATTATATTATGCGTAATCAAGAAATGCTGCTCATTCCCGGTCCCACACCAGTTGTCGACTCTATCTATGATGCCCTTGCCCAAGAAACACGGAGCCACACTGACCCCAGGTTTGCTGCTATTTATCGGAATGCAATCGAAATGACAAGGGACATGTTGAAGACAGACGGTGAAGTGTTTGTTATTTCCGGGTCTGGAACCATTGCGATGGAGATGGCGCTGGTTAATACTGTAGCGGCCGGGGAAAAGCTGCTAGTCATTAGCCATGGCTATTTTGGTGATCGTTTCATTAAATTAGGTGAAGCATTTGGGATAGAAGTAGACGTTCTCCAAGCGGAATGGGGAAAGCAAGTTTCTCCGAATGAGGTCGAAAAGAAACTGGACAATGGTAATTTTAAAGCTGTTACCATCACCCATGCAGATACTTCTACCGGAGTTGCCGCCAATTTAGACGCACTCGTCCCACTCATAAAAAAGCACGGTGCACTTGTCATTCTTGATGGTGTATGTGCCACGGCTGCAATGGAAGAGGATATGAGTAGAACATATGGTGACAGTAATGGAAAAATCGATGTCATTCTAACTGGCTCTCAAAAAGCAATTGGAGTACCTCCAGGCTTGGCAATTGTTGCATTTAACCAAACGGCCTTGGATGCTCGTTCTAAAATGAAACAAGTTCCTGCATACTATTGTGATATTTATAATTGGATTCCGATCATGAATGATCCTAGCAAGTACTTCGCTACTCCTCCGGTCAACCTAATATATGCCTATGAAGAAGGAATGAAATTGGTGTTGGAAGAGGGAATGGAAAAAAGGTATAGTCGACATAGAGCATTTGGAAAAGCGGTAAGAGCTGCACTAGAGGTTTATGGAATGAAGGCATTAGCAGATGAAGAGGTTGCTGCAGCAACACTTAGTTGTATTCTCTACCCAGAGGGAATGGATGATGCCGCATTCCGTGCCGTTCTTGCGAAAAAGGGTCTCATCCTTGCTGGCGCACTTGCTCATTTGGCCGGTAAGGCGTTCCGAATTGGACATATGGGGAATACAACTGAACAAATGCTAGAAAAAGCGATTCAATTAATTGGCGAGACAATGAATGAACTGGGTAATTCAGTTGATCCAGTTGAGGCAGTAAATTGCTTTAAAAGAACTGTCGCCATCGTTTCATAATAAAAGCATTTATTTGTAGGTAAACTGTCAGAAAATATACTTCTACAAAGGTAAAAGGACGATTACCAATGGTTATCGTCCTTGCTAATTATTTTACTGCTATACTTACTCTTAACTTCTTCCCTTTAACAGTAGTATTCTCCATTGCTTGTAGCACAAGGGAGCCTTTTCCATTTAGGATATCGACATATGACAGATTATCTTGAACAGTGATAATACCAATATCATCAGCTGTAACTCCGGGAATGTTTGCAATCGTTCCAACGAAATCGACGGCACGGATTTTTTTCTTCTTCCCGCCATTGAAATGAAGCTTCGTAATGTCTTGGTTAATGCGTGCTGTTTTATTATTTCTGACCACACGGCGACCACTACTTTTTTCTGCAAATGCTTCTTTCCCTGCAGCCACTTTTTGTGGAGTTGGTCCATCAATCTTCGTCAACTCAAACCCAATATACCTTTCAATTGCTTTTAGGAATTTCCCTTCATATGGTGTGGCAAAAGTTATCGCTTTTCCTTTGTTACCTGCTCTTCCTGTTCTGCCTGTACGGTGAACATAGCTTTCTTTTTCCATAGGAACGTCATAGTTGATAACTAATGTGATATTATCAATGTCGATTCCGCGTGCTGCAACATCAGTAGCGACGAGGTAGCGAAAGTTCCCCGATTTAAATCCATCCATAACAGCAAACCGATCTTCTTGTTCCAAACCGCCATGTAGTCGTTCACAGGAATAGTTGGCTGCTTCTAATTCGTTATAGACTGTATCAACATGTTCCTTTGTTCTACAGAAAATAATACAGCTGTCTGGGTTTTCTACTACGGTCACGTTTTTCAAAAGTTGAATCTTTTCATCTTCCTTCACTTCTATTATAAAGTGTTCCGTTGTATTGGTGGTGATTCCCGTTGAAGCAATCTCAATATTCATTGGATTCTTCATATATTTGTGACAGAGATTTTCAACATCTTTAGGAAGTGTAGCTGAAAACACCATCGTAACTCTGTCTGTAGGCAATTCGTTAATAATTGCCTCAACATCGTTGATAAATCCCATATTGAGCATTTCATCTGCTTCATCGATGATTAAGTATTTTATCTGGTCTAACACTAAAGTTTCTCTGTCAATATGATCCATGACACGTCCAGGTGTCCCGACTACCACATGTGTCTTTTGTTTCAATTCTTCTTTTTGCTTGTTAAACGGTTCCTTTCCGTAAACAGCTAACGCTTTGATTCGTTTAAAACGGCCAATATTTGTAATGTCCTCACGAACCTGAACCGCTAATTCACGTGTTGGAGTTAGAATTAATACCTGTGGTTTTCTCTCTTCCCATTCAATCAATTCACAAAGGGGAATACCAAAGGATGCCGTTTTACCACTGCCTGTTTGTGATTTTACAACAAGATCTTGTTTTTTCAATGCTTGCGGGATGACTTCAATTTGAACCTCTGTGGGTGCATCGTATTTTAATACGGATAGTGCTCGTTTTATTTCCTCGCTTAACTTATACTCGTCAAAACTTCTTTCACTCATGTATTAACCTCGTTTTTTTGTATTATCCGACATTATATAGGATTTCTCTTTAAGAAATATCATATGCATCATCTGAACATTGTCCATTATACTTGAAACTAAGGCACATAGGCTTCATTTTTTTATAAATAATTGTACTACTTATACATATATATGAAGGATTAATCTTTTTAAAAATTTTTTTAAAAAAGAAGTTTTATCCTTTAAGTGTTGATACGAAAGGGATTGTTAAGTATTTTTTACCTTGTGGACAAGATAAATATGACATTTGTCATGCCCAGCATATGACACCTGGTACTTATAAGATGTTTATCCTTCTCCTATACTAAGGTTAACAAGTTAAAGGAAGGGAAAATGAAAAATGACCTTACAAAATACAAAAAATTTAAAAAAGCAAGTTGCTCCATTTGAAAAATCAACAACAAAGGAAAGCATTTGGCAAATCATCAACACCGTGGGACCGTTTGTAATCTTATGGTATTTGGCATATATTAGCCTTTCTGTTTCTTATTGGTTAGCTTTAATTCCAATAGTAATTGCCGCTGGCTTTTTAACACGAATCTTCATTATTTTCCATGATTGTACCCATCATTCATTTTTTAAGAGCCGGAAGGCTAATAGAATTGTTGGAACTGCCATGGGTGTTTTAACAATTTTCCCGTTCGATCAATGGGGCCATGAACATTCTGTTCACCATGCGACAAGTGGAAACCTTGATAAGCGCGGAACGGGTGATATCTGGACATTAACGGTAGAAGAGTATTTGGCAGCACCACTAAGATTACGTTTAGCTTATCGTTTTTATCGCAATCCGATAGTAATGTTTGGACTAGGACCAATTTGGGTGTTCATGATAAAAAATCGTTTTAATCGTAAAGGTGCCAGACAGAAAGAACGGATGAATACGTACTTAACAAATGTTATTATCGTAGCCCTAATTGCATTACTTTGTTGGGCAGTTGGCTGGCAGTCATTTTTGATCGTGCAAGGATCAATCTTCATGTTGTCAGGTTCTATCGGCATTTGGCTGTTTTATGTACAGCATACCTTTGAAGACTCTTATTTCGTTGAAGATAAAGAGTGGGAATATGTGAAAGCAGCAGTGGAAGGAAGTTCATTTTATAAACTTCCAAAAGTCATGCAATTCTTAACAGGAAATATTGGCTTTCACCACGTGCATCATTTAAGTCCAAGGGTACCTAATTATAAACTTGAGGAAGCACATAAAAACACACCACCTTTACAAAATGTTCCAACGATTACGCTTGCAACTAGTTTGAAATCACTGCGTTTCCGTTTATGGGATGAGAAAAAGCAGGATTTTGTTACATTTAAAGCGGTTAAGTCTTTAGCTAAAAAGAATAATATTTCTGTTCAAGCGAAACCAGAGCATTAAATTATATATCAGCAGACTCTCCATTATTTGCGGAGAGTCTTACTCTTATATAGTTCTGCCCGATAAGGAGAGAAAGTGAATGATTCGAATTGTCATTGCTGAGGATCAGGAAATGCTGTTAGGAACCATTGGCTCCTTACTTGATTTAGAAGAGGATATTGAAGTAGTCGGGCGGGCGTATAATGGAGCAGAGGCTCTTACTTTGATACATGAGTTACATCCCGATGTTGTTATAATGGATATTGAGATGCCTGAAATGAGTGGACTAGAGGCTGCCCAAGCATTAAAATCATTTGAATGCAAAGTCATTATTTTAACGACGTTTGCAAAAGCTGGTTATTTTCATGATGCTGTTAAAGCAGATGTTAGAGGTTATTTATTGAAGGATAGTCCAAGCGAGGAATTAATCAACTCCGTCCGGAAAATCTTGGCTGGAGAACGGATTTATTCTCCTGAATTAATGGACGAAGAAAGCTGTAATGATTCCGGAATATATAATTTAGAGGAATTAAAAGAAAGTGATTCAATACAACACCCTTCTGCATTAGGGGGAACCGTGAAAAATTATTTAACAACTATCTTGGATAAAATGAAGCTGCCGACTGGATAACAGTTATTCAAGCATGAACTTCTTTCTATAATATAGAGGGGGGTTTTTTTGTATATTTTCATTTTTGCAGGAATAAAACAAATGACCACGAAATAAAGATAAAAGGCTTTAAGGAGGGGAATATGTATGGCAGTTACTCCAAGACCTGCTTCAACAGTAGTATTAATGGATTATATGTCGAGAATTTATTTAACACAAAGACCAAAAACAATGAAATTTATGGGTGGACATTATGTATTTCCTGGTGGAGCTGTTGAGCAGGGAGACCATATAGAGGATAGTCAGTTTATTAAAAAGGTAGACTCTTATGAGTTAGCTGAGCAGAGTTACTATGTAGCAGCAGCAAGGGAATTATTTGAAGAGGTTGGTGTTTTGCTCTGTAGTACATTTGAGGGTTCCGAGGTCCATTTTGATGAAGAAACGGAACAAAAGTACCGTCGCCAGCTTTTGAAGGGGGAAATTTCCTTCTTAGATATGCTGAAATTGGAAGGGATTATTTTTAACTTTGAAAGTTTACGTTACTTTGGAAACCTAACCACTCCTAAGGATAGCCCCATTCGTTTTGAGACGAAGTTTTTTATTGCAAGGCTACCCGAAGGACAGTCACCGAAACCTGATAGTAGTGAGATTGAACATGCTGCCTGGTACACCCCAGAAGAAGCGCTCTCAGCGTATAAACGCCGAGAGATTTCAATTGCACCGCCTACTATTTTGGCTCTAAAAACAATCATGGAACATGAAAATGGGCGACCATTACAAATGCCAGATTTGACTGGAATGAGTTTACAGGATATAAGGGAACTGAAGTTTTAGTAACCACCAATATTTCCGAACTATGGAAGAGTATCTATGACTGTCCTAAGATAATGAGCAGGTATTGCAACCCCAACAATTTCTTTGGTGTCTATTGTTGGGTTTTGCAAGGTGGCGAAGATTACACCAATTACTTCACCTTTAGCATTGAAAACTGGACTCCCACTATTACCTTTGTAAATAGGGGCTTCGATCATCATAACCGGAACATCCCAGTTCTTTAACAATGCCTTGCCAATGATCGTACCTTCATTGGCGATTTGGGTAAAAGCTAACGGGTTACCAATAAAAATTATTTTCTCACCGACAGATTTTTCCCACTCTTCTTCATAGGATAATTTCAGTACTGGTAGATTCGTTGCCTCAATATCAACAATTGCCAGGTCTAATTTAGGGTGTTTGGCAATAACCGTCCCTGGAAACGAATCTCCATTTTTAAAATGGACATTGACTCTATTCGTATGGTCAACAACATGCTCGTTAGTGACAATTAATCCATCGGTCTCTATGTTAAAGCCTGTACCTTTGACACCGTCCCATTCAATTGTTACAACAGCTTGCTTATATTCCTTGACCTCTGTTTTTTTGGAAAGGTGATTGGATGCTTTTACAAACTCTATAGCAGGGATATTAAATAGTTGAAACCAAATCTGTAATCCGCTAACTAATAAAGCAATGACTAGTAGCGGACCAACTGTTCTAGAGATAATCTTTTTTCGTCTTCTTCTTTGAGCTTTTTCTTTTTCCCATTCTTCTGGATTTTCTCCAGCAAAAAAGGCTTCCCAATCCATTTCTTCTTCGTCATGTTTTGAAGTAGGTATTTCCTTTTTTTCATCCACGTTTCCACCTCATAACAGGTTTTATATTCCTATTATATCGCGCTTTGTAGTTCACTTGGTGGAATTTTAGATAAACTCGGTCTCTAAAAGACTTTATTTTATTAATAAGATATCGTCAACAGAGAGTTATTTTTATGATTTTGTATAACTAAATTCAAGTTCATCCTTACCTTCATTGTAATCAACCTGTAAATCATGCTCGTCAAAAAACCATAGGTCAGTTGATTCTATGTAAAAGGTTAAGCCCTCAATCTCTGTTTTAACGACCATATCAATTGGGGTGTTATCGACAGAAAAACCAATCGCAAAACTTCCCTGTACAGGACTGCTTCCATAAATCTGCGGATAGAACTTTACTTTATCTCCTGCCGTCATTCCAACCTCTTCGTTGAACCATTTTAATGCTGAACTGCTAATTTCTATTGTCATTCGCTACACACCTTTTTTTAGTGACATTTGAACCTAGTATATATACTAGCACTAATCCTTTTCTTTTCAATTTTAACGTCCTTATTGTTTCCAAAAATAGTGTAACTATTTCAGAAACATTTTTTAAAAGTACTATACCCTATGGATTGGGGATATTCTAAGAGGACTTACATAATGAAAGAAGGTTTGTTATTTGGCATATCGAATAAAAGAAATCATGCTTCCAGCGGCAAAAATTAAACAGAGGGTAAAGGAAATAGCAGAGGAAATTGAGAATGATTTGGTTAACGAGGAAATTGTCCTAATTGTTGTCCTTAAAGGGTCGTTTGTATTTGCAGCTGACTTAATCCGGGAGATGAAGAGCGATATTAAAGTCGATTTTATTTCGGTTTCGAGCTATAGCGATCAGACTGAAACAACTGGAAAAGTAAAATTGATAAAGGACCTTGATGCGAATATAACGAATAGAAACGTAGTCGTTGTAGAGGATATTATTGATAGTGGACTAACACTGCATTTCCTTCGCGAACATTTAAAAATGCATAAACCTAAAGAAATAAAAATTTGTACGCTTTTGGATAAGCCTGAGAGACGAAGAGTAGATCTGCCTGTTGACTATGTTGGTTTTGTCATTCCGGATGAATTCATTGTCGGTTATGGCATTGATTACGCACAAAAGTATAGAAATTTGCCATACATTGCAACGGTAGAGGAATATTAATTCTTAAGAAGACCGCTACTATTCTCAGGAAGAAATAGCGGTCGCTCTTAGTTATAGTTTTACAATAAATCTTCCCTTAGCTTGGCCTTTCAAAATAATAGAAAGAGTTTCTGGAAGGTCTTCTAGAGTCACTTCTTTAGAAATTGAATGTAGAACAGTAGGCTTATAATCGGTTGCCATTCGGTTCCAGAGCGTTTTTCGCACATCCATTGGACAATAGACAGAGTCAATACCAAGTAGGTTGATGCCTCGTAAAATAAATGGGAATACAGATGTCGGCACATTTCCACCACCGGTTAGTCCACTTACAGCCACTGATCCACTGTAATGCATTTTACTTAATACAGCCGCAAGTGATTCTCCACCAACAGGGTCAACCGCACCTGCCCAGAGCTGTTTATCAAGTGCTCTAATCTTTCCGTTATATACCTGTTCCCTAGAAATTACTTCTGCTGCGCCCAATGAATGCAGAAAAGCATGTTCAGTAGCTTTCCCTGTGCTGGCAACTACCTCGTAGCCGCGTTTTGCGAGGATGGCAACAGCGATACTCCCTACGCCACCAGACGCACCTGTTACAAGGACTTTACCTTTTTCTGGCGTTAGTCCATTATCCTCTAATCTTTGGACAGAAAGGGCTGCAGTAAATCCGGCTGTACCAAAAATCATTGCCTCTTCTAATGATAGGTTTTCTGGTAATGGAACAATTAAATCACCAGGGATACGAGCATACTCGCTAAATCCTCCAAAATGAGACACTCCAATCTCATAGCTCGTGGCAATCACTTTATCACCTTCACAAAAACGAGGATCTTCGGATGAAACCACTATTCCAGATAAATCAATTCCTGGAATAAAAGGGTAGGAACTAACGATTTTACCCTCTGGAATACTGGCAAGTCCATCCTTATAGTTGACGCTTGAATATGCCACTTTAATTAAAACATTGGCACTGGGTAACTCATTTAGAGATAGCTTTTTAACACCGACGGAAAACTGATCCTCCGTTTTATTAATGACAAGCGCTTTAAATTGTTCACTCATGTAAATTGCTCCTTTTCGAATAAAATACATTAACTATATTTTCCACTAATTAAATACCAATTTATCCTATTTTACAACAAAATGGTGAAAAGTAACTCAACCATTTAATGAATATTAAAGTTTATAAAAACATTTGAAACCATTTTGCTTAGTTAATCGTCTATACTAGAATGATAAACAAAACTATTTTAATAAGGAGATCTTCTATGAGAGTGAAACGTTATTTTAAAAAGACTGCTATTACTTTATTATTACTATTGGTTTTATTCTTAAGCAGTACAGGCACAGTCATGGCTTCAACAGGGGAAGAAAGTATCAATGAAAAATATGGTTTACCAGTAGTTGTTTTGGGTGAAGCATTATCTGAGGCGCAAAAAGATGAGGTTAGAAAGCTATTTGATGTGGATGATAGTAGTAAAGTAAAAGAGATTACTGTCACCGTAGAGGATCTTGTAACATACATTAATTGGCAAAGTCATTCCAATATGAATTCCACAGAAAAAATTGTACTAAAAGACACAGGTGAAGGGCTGGAAATAAAGCT
>JAQSXG010000157.1 GCA_029256785.1 Neobacillus sp. | reverse complement strand
TACCCGGTACGATCATTATTTCTATGGTTATCACGGACAATATCACTATCACTGTTATCATTGTTCGAATAATCCTCAGTTAATGGACCATTATGGTCAATCCCATCATCGCGTCCATTTCCAAGCAATATACTACTGCCACCACGAGTGCCATCAGCAGCATTATATCGATAATCATAATTGTTAATATTGGCATTTCTGCCATTACCCACATTCATTGTGGTATTGTTCCTATCTACCCTAGCTGTACGATTGTCGACTCCTGCGTTATCTCCATTGTTATTACATGCAGTTAGTCCAAAGGTCATGACAGCCGTTATTAGCAAGCCTACAGGCTTTTTTATCAAATTATTTACCCCCTTGCAAAAGTATTGTTTTGCCTCCTTAGTTTTGATTGTTCTGGCAAAAATATTGATGGTAATTATCGTATAATTAAGCAATAAAAAAACCGTTAGGTAATTTTTACCTGACGGTTTATCTGTTAAGTTACAAATAGTAATGTTAAAGGTTTTCTTATGAAATTATAGATGCTCAAAAAATAACCGAACGACATCGGCACCACCAATTATCGTCCCAACCGTACTACCTAGATTTGCCAATACAACAATTAGCAAGATCCTGGTAACCTTATTACTCCAAAAACCTTTGATGCTTGTCACATCTTCGGCCAGATTTTCAAAATCACTAACACTGGGGCGGCGGATATAAGCTTGGACTATTCCTGCAAACCATCCAGCTGCGGTTATCGGATCCAATGCAGTTATTGGTGAGACAACGAAAGCAGTAAGGATGGTTAACGGATGCCCAAAAGCGATTGCCGTTCCTAGTGCCGAGAACGTTCCATGCCATAGCACCCAACTAAGTGTTTGCTGAGCACCAGCTGCAGGATTAGTAATAAAGGTGTAGACAATTAATGATATTATCAGGATTGGAATGATCCAACCGATAATTTTAGGAGCTTTTGATTTTGGAGGAACCTGCCTTAGACGCTCTAAATCCTGTTCTTTGTGAATTTCCTTTGTTATTCCAGGAACATGTGCAGCTCCTAAAACAGCAACGATTTTTTTACCTGGAGCCTCTTTAATTTTCTGGGCTAAGTATTGGTCGCGTTCATCAATTAATGGTTTCTTTAGTCTTGGGAAAACTTCCGTAAAGTCCGTTAAAATTGCGTTAATTGTGTCCTGGTTTTTCATCCTCTCCAGCTCTTCTTCAGAAATACTTCCCTTAGTAAAAATGCTGGCAAAAATTTGTGCCAAAAGCATTATTTTCCCCTTGAATCCAATATTCCCCCAAATTCGAGAGAAAGTAATTTGTATGTTCCGATCGGCAAGAACAAGGTTTGCACCAGTTTCTTTAGCTGACTCAATTCCTTGAATCATTTCCTGCCCTGCACTAACCCCTAATTCTTTTGCCATCCGATTTTGAAAGGAAGAAATAGCAAGATTCATTAAAAGTAATGTTGCTTTCTTTTCTTTAATTACTTTAAATATGTCCATCTCTTTCCACTTATTCTTATCCATTATCGATTGATATCTTTGCTCATCTAATTCTATACAAATAGAGTCGGGTTTTTCCATTTCAACCACGTCTTTTACTTGCTCCGCACTGTATTTTGACACGTGTGCAGTACCAATTAAGATAAATTCTTTATCATCTAAATATATTCTAGTAATATTTTCGGAGCCATATGACATAACTTACCTTCCTTTTTTACGTTTTTCGAAAGTTGAACGAATAACCTTAATTGTATATCATTTTTCAGCAAAAAAATATTATTTTTTACCATATCTCTTTACGCCTCAAATTCCTGAACATTCTTTGAACATTAAGCTTAATACTGTTATTCCCCATTTTTCACCACATCTTTCTACAAATTTCTATATACGCTCTTGATATATTTTTAGACGATACATATAAAAGGTAAAAAAACAGGAGGTTTATACCATGGTAGTTGTAGAAAAGGTGATAGAGGAAAAACAAACGGAAATAATGGTGGATCATCTAGCCCAACAAGGAGCAAAAGCATTAGTTGAATTTCGGAGTTTCAACCAAGAAATGGTCGATCAAATTGTAAATCAAATGGCACTTACTGCGTTAGAAAACCATGTTCATTTAGCTAAATTGGCTTTTGAAGAAACACAGAGAGGAGTTTTTGAAGATAAAATTTCAAAAAATATGTTTGCAACAGAGATGATTTACAATAGTATTCGAAATTTAAAAACAGTTGGCATCATTAGTGAGAACGAGTATGAAGGGACCTTTGAATTAGCCGAACCAGTTGGTGTTATTGCAGCTCTTGTTCCTGTTACAAACCCAACATCTACGGTTATCTATAAATCGCTTATTTCTTTAAAGACGAGAAATCCAATCATTTTTGCTTTTCATCCAATGGGTCAAAATTCTGGAAAAGCAACAGCAAAATTACTAAAAGACGCTGCGATAAAAGCCGGAGCACCGAAAAATTGTATTCAGTGGGTTGAAACCACATCTCTCGATACCATAAATAGACTCATGAGACACCCAAAGGTATCACTTATTTTGGCAACTGGTGGTACGAGTATGGTTAAGGCTGCCTACAGCTCTGGAAAACCCGCAATTGGTGTTGGTCCCGGTAATGTGCCTTGTTATTTTGAAAAGACAGCCAATATCAAGAGCTCTGTTCAAGATCTGCTTTTATCAAAAACATATGACAATGGTATGATCTGCGCATCAGAACAGGCGCTGATTATTGATAGTGAAATCTATACGGAAGTTGTCATTGAAATGATTTCAAACAATTGTTATTTCTTGAATGAAGAGGAAAAGCTTAAATTGGAGAAAATCGCTATTAAGGAAGAAAGTCTTTCCCTCAACCCTGCTATTGTAGGAATACCTGCATATAAAATTGCTGAGTTGGCTGGGTTTGAAGTACCATTGGAAACGAAAATTTTAGTTGCTGAACTTAATGGAGTTGGACCAAAGTACCCACTCTCTTGTGAAAAATTAAGCCCTATACTAGTCTGTTACAAGGCTCATAACTTAGAGGAAGGACTAAAATTGGCTGATGAAATTCTTGAATATGGAGGACTCGGCCATACTGCTTCCATTCACACAACCAATGATGAGGTTATAAAACTTTATGCTACGCAAATGAGGGCTGGCCGCATACTTGTTAATACGCCATCCGCCCAAGGTGCAACCGGAAACGTGTATAATGACTTTCTGCCAACGCTAACGCTTGGCTGCGGTACCTATGGTGGGAATTCTATATCAACAAATGTCGGTGCCTTAAACTTAATAAATATCAAGAAAATGGCAAAAAGGAATGTAAATCCTCAAATATTGAGGACACCTCCGCAAATTTATTATAGAAAAAATTCAGTACAAGCACTAGAGCTAATTCCTGGTTTCAAAAAAGCATTCATTATCACAAGCCCATCTTCTTTAAATAATGGATATGTGGATAAGGTAATTCATTATTTAAAAAAACGTCCTGATTTTATCCGGTTTGATGTCTTTTCAGAGATTAATCCAGACCCTTCCATCGAGACAGTCTTAAAGGGTGCTGAGTTAATGAGAAATTCACAACCAGATTGTATTATCGCTCTTGGAGGCGGGTCTGTTATTGATGCAGCAAAAGGCATGTGGCTTTTTTACGAGCAGCCTGATGCTGACTTCACCTCTCTAAAACAGAAGTTTCTAAATCCAAGAAAACGAGTTGTTACCTTTCCAAAGTTGCATGAAAAGGCTAAGTTAATCGCCATTCCTACCACCTCTGGTACAGGTTCAGAGGTTACATCGTTTACAGTAATTACTGATATGAATGGAAGGATTAAATACCCACTTTCAGATCCTGAGCTATTACCAGATATAGCAATCATAGACCCGCAATTTGTCATGAGTGTACCAAAGCATATTACTGCCGACACGGGTATGGACGTTTTAACCCATGCACTAGAAGCTTTTGTTTCTGTTGTATCAAATGAATTTTCCGATGGTCAGATAATAAGAGCCATTCAACTAGTTTTTGAGTACCTGCCAAGAGCTTACCAAAACGGTGAAGATGAACTTGCCCGTGAGAAAATGCACTATGCATCTACTATGGCTGGGATCGCATTCAATAACGCCTACCTAGGTATTAACCATAGTCTCGCCCATGCAGTCGGTGCAAAGTTTAACATTTCACACGGACGTGCAAATTCACTATTCTTACCACATGTGATTCGATACAATGCCAACAAGCCAACTAAATTTACACCATTCGCAGGATATACTCACTATATCGCCGCTGAGAGGTATGCTGAACTTGCAAAGATGCTTGGCTTACCTTCAAAAACTACTGAAGAAGGGATAGAAAGCCTAATAAAGGCAATTGTTAGTCTGTCAGAGTCAATTGGTATGCCAAGGAGTTTAGAAGAATGTGGAGTGGATCAAGTGGAGTTTGAAAGTACCATATGCGAATTAGCTCTTCAAGCTTTTAATGATCCAGATACGAATGTAAATCCTAAGCGGCCATTGATGAGAGAGTTAGCAGACCTTCTTCATCTTGCTTTTAAAGGAAACTAGTCAAATAAAAACGCGTGTCCTTTTGTTACTATCAAAGGATACGCGTTTATTTTCGAAAAGATTGGTGTTTTTACTTTAGTTCCTATTAATTTTACGAAATAAGCGATATCCTTTTCTAACAAGATCTAAAATGAAGTGAGGAATAGTTGGGTGATATTTATAGAGAAAGGGCAGATAAATTTTGTAATATGCCTTTTTTAAATCAATCCATTTGTGACAGGTTCCAGACTTATAGAAATCGGAGACATCGACAATATAACCTCTTCCGTTATGCATGACAATATTTTTTCCGTGGACATCAAAAGGATTCAAGCCCACTCCCTTAGCATAATCTAAGCCTTGATCTACATCATAAATAACTGACTCAGGTATAGGCACTCCATTTACAACAGCATCAAATAAAGTTATGCCTCTCATTCTTTTTAATATCAGATAGTTTTCTCCATGGCCAATTAGTGTTGAGAAAGTTGGATGCTTCCCTAATTTTTCATATACCTCAATTTCTTTCTTCAGTGCTTCTGGACTCCTTCCATACACCTTGACCACCCATTTCGGATTTGAATCATGAGAAAAGACCCCTGCATAATTTCCGCTACCAATTGTCTTCCAGGAGTGTGAATGGTTTTCCACAACAATCGGATCAAAAGGATTTCGAGTTGATAATTGAATATGTGGCAGTAACTCTCTTCCAATTAATTTTGTGTACTTCTCAATTTCCATTTTCACACCTCAGTACTCAAAAAAATCTTTATTTTAGTATACATCCGTTATACACTAGGAGTTGATAAAATATTCCGTATTTTTTAATTAATTTTCAAATTTTCCTTAAGAAATGAATAAGTGAGGGGATTACATGAAATTTCCTGTGTTAGAAACACAGCGCTTGAAGTTAGTTGAAATTACACATAATCACATCGAAAGCTTGTATGAGGTTTTATCACTTGAAGAAGTAACAAAATACTATGGAACCGACCCTTTTACTTCGCGCGGTGAAGCAATTAAATTAATTGATTTATTCCAAAAGTTATATTTTGAAAAACGAGGTATTCGTTGGGGAATTGTCTTAAAGCACAATTATAAATTGATTGGTACTTTGGGACTAAACAACTTACAGTTAAATAATAAACGAGCTGAAATTGGTTATGAAATTCATCCCCAATATTGGCGGAATGGATTTACAACAGAGGCTATTAAAGAAGTATTGCGTTATGGCTATAAAGAATTGGATTTATTCCGTATTGGTGCCGTTGTCTACCCTGAGAATGAAGCATCCCTTAACCTTTTAAACAAATTTGGTTTCACTAATGAAGGTTTGCTTCGCTCCTATATGTACCAAAATAATCAATTGTATGACACCAATGTATTGTCGCTATTAAGGACGGAATGGGAGAAAAACCAAGAGAATTAATCCTCTTGGTTTTTCGATTATTCTTCAAAGTAGTCCTTAAATGCTTTTGGGTTTTTTGTTTCAGTACCATGATAATAAGGGTTATTTTCAGTAGAATCTTCTGGATCAAGATTCGTTTTAATAATAATATGAGGCTCGGACGGCTGTTCAGCAATAAAGCGATCATTTAGTTGGTCAAAATCAGGCATATTTTTATTTCCAGGTAGTTTTGATTCCATCATTTGCACACCTCCTAAAAATAGATTGCTGAAATACCAATATATAATACATTATTTTTTAGAAATAAAAGAAAAAACTAGGAAGTCAAGACTCCCTAGTATATTTATTCCTCTTCACAGCCGACCAAGAAATCTGGGTTGAGTTCTTCAAATTCTTCGTCGTCTACATCCATTCCCCAATCTTCATCATCAGATTTGCACCCTTTAGGATTAACCGCTACACATACCTTGGTTTCACCGATTACTTCCACAAGGAACTCTCTCTCAACATGAACGATGATGCGATTGCCATTTGGTGATATGACAGCTTCACAACAATTTGGCTGTTGCAGCACTTTTGCACAAATCTCATCATCATCCAAGCAATCATGGTCACGGTATCTCAACTTAATGACATCAGTATATTGAACACGCTCAGTGACTACTTCTGTTTTGGTATTATCATTAAATGAATACCAAACGTTGATGTCATATGAGCCGTGAATCTCTACTGTCTTACCTACCTTCTTTGCATTGTATTTATGGTTGATTATCCAACAGCCAAGTATGCTGGTTGGACTGTGTGCTGGGCTTATTGTGTGATTGGACTGGGTGAATTTACGCCCTTTCGCTACTACGGCCTTCGTAATTATCTCTCTGTATTCTCCCATTTCGCGCGAACCCTCCTCATTCATTTTCATTTCATCCTATGCGTGATTTTTGACTAGTGTGCGATTTATTTCTGCAATTACTGGTTAAAAGTTTAGTCATAATTCATTTTATGCGGGATTATTAGGTGTGTTCCAATTAGGCAGGTATTTAGTAAAGGAATGAACGAGGGATATTTTTATAGACAAAAAAACCAGGCTATCTGATTAGCCTGGTTTTGTTTATTAATGATTGTGGTTGTGACCGTCGTGATTTCCACATGAGCCGCCGTTATTCACTTGTGCGCCCGTCTCACCACGCAGAACGTCTCCGCCTGTCGATTCGATAATTTCATCAGTAACCTTATTTGAAATAGTTGTAGCAATCAATTGAAGTAATTCATTTACTTCTATTTGAGATTGCTTAAATTCCTGAACAACAGGTATTTCATCTAATTCTTGTTCAATAGAAGCAATTTTGTCTTCCACTTTCTTTAATGCCTCCGGTTTTCCATAATGCTGCAAATTAACGGCTTGCTTTTGTAGGCCCTTAATATCAGATATTAAAGTGCTTACCTTCGTATTAACATGAATCTGAGCTTCTGCTCGCTTGAAGAAATCAACTTCCTCCGTCTCAGCAATCATATTTGCTAATTCTTTTGCCCTTGCAACGATATCGTCTTTTGTATACTTTGCCATTTTATTTCACCTCTACTGGTTCTAGTTCTTCTACCATTTCTCCATTTAATGACCATGTTCTTGCTTCTGTTATTTTCACCTTGACAACTTTTCCAATTACCTCTTTTGGAGCAACAAAGTTTACAAGCTTACTTTTAGTTGTGTAACCTGCAAGCACTTCAGGATTATTCTTGCTTTCCCCTTCAACAAGAACCTCAACAATCTGACCTTCATGCTTTTTCATTGCTTCTAAAGAAAGTTCATTCACTAACGCATTTAAGCGTTGCAAACGTTCTTTTTTCACTTCCATAGGCACGTTGTCTTGCATTTTTGCAGCAGGTGTCCCTTCACGAGGTGAGTAAATAAACGTATAAGCCAGTTCATACCCCACTTCGCGATATAACGACATTGTCTCTTCAAACTGCTCATCTGTTTCATTCGGATAACCAACAATAATATCTGTTGTTAACGATACATCTGGAATCGCTGCTTTAATTTTTCTAACTAGTTCTAGATATTGTTCTCTTGTATATTTACGAGCCATGATTTTTAATACATCTGTAGACCCTGACTGAACAGGCAGGTGAATGTGATCCATGAGATTACCACCTTTAGCAAGAACTTCAATCAAATAGTCATCAAAATCACGTGGGTGGCTGGTTGTAAAACGAATGCGCGGGATATCAATCTTGCGTAATTCATCCATTAGGTCACCCAAACCATATTTTGCACCTTCCAAGTCTTTCCCATAGGCGTTAACATTTTGACCAAGAAGTGTAACCTCTTTATAACCTTGTGCAGCCAATTGGCGGACTTCCTGGATAATTTCTTCCGGACGTCGGCTACGCTCTTTCCCACGGGTAAATGGCACGATACAATACGTACAGAACTTATCACAGCCATACATAATGTTAACCCATGCTTTAATTTGACCGCGACGGACTTTTGGAAGGTTTTCAATTACATCGCCTTCCTTGGACCAAACCTCAACTACCATTTCTTTTGACATGTATGCTTCATGCAAAATATTCGGCAGGCGATGTATGTTATGCGTACCAAAAATCATGTCTACCTGTTGATAGGTTTTCAAAATTTTATTAACAACAGATTCTTCCTGTGACATACATCCACAAACACCAATTAGTAAATCCGGCTTCTCAAGTTTCAAAGATTTAAGATGCCCGAGTTCACCAAAGACTTTATTCTCAGCATTCTCACGAATAGCACATGTATTTAAAAGAATCACATTTGCATCTTCCGTGTTATCTGTCTGTTCATAACCTAAAGCTAAGAAGATTCCTGCCATAACTTCGGTATCATGCTCATTCATCTGGCAGCCATACGTACGAATTAAGAATTTCCTACCCCTACCCATACACTTAAATTTTTCAGGGATTGAAAAATCGTTAACAAAATTAACTTGTTCTTTCCCACGACGTTTCCCTTCAGCTAGGTTAGGAGCATCATTAATCGTTATATCTCTTCCTGTAATTCTATAAGTGGTTTTGCCTTCTTCTTGCTTAACCACTTTTGCACCACTAAAATCAAAGTATTTGCTGTAATCCTTCTCTGCGGATTTTCTGTCCGAAGAAGAATTATCAGTCTTGATTTGTGATGTATGTTCTAATCTTTGCTTTTCGTTCATTTGTGTACTCCTTTCAAAAAAGTTGATAGTATAAAATATAATGTTTTAAGGTACAACTAATCATTTTAAAGCATAGTCAAAAAACAAACAATATAAAATAAGATTTGTTAATAATTGATAGAATATTATAACATTAGAAAACCCGTG
>JAQSXG010000156.1 GCA_029256785.1 Neobacillus sp. | reverse complement strand
TATTCCTAACCAACCCACCAAAAAGCCAGTCGCAAGACTGGCTAACTCACTTCTTCCTTTCGAATTCGGTTTCAAAAGCAATTCGCAGTAACCATTTTCACCAACCGCACTTTATATATGCCACTTTAGTTGATATATTTTCCACTTCTGCGTTTTATTTGCCAACTTCGATAGTTTATTTGCCACTTTCGAACTATATTTGCCAAATCAACTAATCTAACCTATTTTTGTTGGAATACCACACCAAAAACCGAAGATACCTTACTTTGGGTTTTGGGTATTGTAAAAATGCAGAAATTCTTATCGAAAAGGAAGTCTTCTCAAACGAGTTGGTGCGTTTATTTGCCACATTGATCAATATATTTCCCACTTCTCACATATATTTGCCAATTCAGCAATTATATTTGCCACTTTCGAAATATATTTGCCACCATACCCCCACCCACTCAAACGAATCCACTTCAACCAACACAAAAAACCCCCTCAAAGAGGGGGTTTTCACAACATATTATGTTACATTCTACCTTTAGATACCGCAAGGCGGTTGATGGCACGCTGTAGGGCAAGTTGAGAACGACGGAAATCAATATCCTCACTTTGTTGCTCTTTCAAGCGCTGCTCGGCACGTTCTTTTGCTCTTTGTGCACGCTCCACATCAATATCCGAAGATTTTTCTGCCGCTTGGGCTAGGATTGTTACTTGGTCAGGACGGACTTCAATGAAACCACCGCTTACTGCGACTAGCTCCTGTTGACCTTCCTTCTTTAGGCGCACAACCCCAATTGCAAGAGGAGCAACCATTGGAATATGACCAGGTAAAATACCTAATTCACCACTTTGAGCCTTTGTACTTACCATTTCCACATCTGATTCATACACCGGGCCATCGGGAGTAACAACACTGACTTTTATCGTCTTCATTTTTTACCCTCCTGGTCGGTTTTAGGACTCTACACCCATACGATTTGCTTTCTCAATAACGTCTTCTATACGTCCAACAAGACGGAATGCATCTTCAGGAAGGTGGTCATGCTTACCTTCAAGGACTTCTTTGAAGCCTTTAACCGTTTCTTTAACAGGAACATAAGAACCTGGTTGGCCAGTAAACTGTTCTGCCACGTGGAAGTTTTGAGATAAGAAGTTCTGAACACGACGTGCACGAAGTACAGTCAGCTTATCATCATCAGAAAGTTCATCCATACCAAGGATCGCAATGATATCTTGTAATTCACGGTAACGTTGTAATGTTTGTTGTACTTGGCGTGCTACTTCATAGTGTTCCTCGCCAACGATATCAGGTGACAAGGCACGAGAAGTCGAAGCAAGCGGATCCACCGCTGGGTAGATACCCATCTCAGAAAGCTTACGCTCAAGGTTTGTTGTTGCATCTAAGTGAGCGAATGTTGTAGCCGGAGCCGGATCCGTATAGTCATCGGCTGGTACATAAATCGCTTGGATTGAAGTAACAGAACCTACGTTAGTAGATGTGATACGTTCTTGTAATTTACCCATCTCAGTAGCAAGAGTTGGCTGGTAACCAACGGCAGAAGGCATACGGCCTAATAGCGCCGACACTTCCGAACCTGCTTGCGTGAAACGGAAGATGTTATCCATGAAGAAAAGAACGTCCTGTCCTTGCTCATCACGGAAATACTCAGCCATAGTCAAACCAGTCAAGGCAACACGCATACGTGCTCCTGGCGGCTCGTTCATTTGTCCGAATACCATCGCTGTTTGTTTGATAACGCCTGAATCCGTCATTTCGTGGAAAAGGTCATTACCTTCACGTGTACGCTCACCAACACCAGCGAATACAGAAATACCGCTGTGCTCTTGCGCGATGTTATTGATTAACTCCTGGATTAATACCGTTTTACCTACACCGGCACCACCGAAGAGACCGATCTTACCACCCTTAATATATGGTGCAAGAAGGTCAACTACCTTAATACCTGTTTCAAGAATTTCAACTTCTGTAGAAAGCTCTTCAAAAGTTGGAGCTTCACGGTGAATTGAATCACGACGTGCACTCGCTGGAACATCTTCTACTAGGTCAATTGCTTCACCTAATACGTTAAATACACGACCTAGCGTAACATCGCCAACTGGAACAGAAATTGGAGCACCAGTATCAGTAACCTCCAACCCACGCATTAAACCATCAGTGGTAGACATAGCAATCGCACGAACTGAATCATCACCTAAATGAAGGGCTACTTCAAGAGTCAAGTTGATGTCAACTTCTGATTGATTACGCGCTTTATACTCAACCTTTAATGCATTATAGATCTCAGGAAGCTGACCATTTTCGAACTTAACGTCAACAACCGGACCCATAACCTGAAGAACGCGTCCTTTGTTCATCATTTTCCCTCCTTACGTACTCATTCCCAAGACCTTTTTTATAAAAAGGAACCTTGTGAAATACACTCTACTTTTTATCCGTCTTAAATGGAGTCGGGAACGACTGGATCATTCCCTAAACCCAAAACATATTAAGATCCCTTAAACAGGGTTCATTTTTCAAAAATTGTGTTTAGCTTTAGCTCCTAGGGGCTTTCAGCTTTTCACTTTATTCTAACGCTGATGCACCGCCGACGATTTCGGTAATTTCCTGTGTAATCGCAGCTTGACGCGCACGGTTGTAAGTCAATGTGTAAGAATTGATTAATTCTTTCGCATTGTCTGTTGCGTTTCTCATTGCCGACATCCGGGCAGCATGCTCACTGGCTTTGCTGTCAAGAAGGGCACCGAATATTAAGCTCTCAGCATACTGAGGCAGGAGAACTTCTAAAATTTCTTCTGGCGTTGGCTCAAATTCGTAAGCAGTAAGCTTTGAAGTCGTTGTTATATCCGTTAATGGTAACAGCTTCTTCTCCGTTACTTCTTGAGAAATCGCACTTATATAATGGCTGTAATAGATGTACAATTCATCGAAGGTTCCGTCCTCAAACATACCTACGGTGCTGCTGGTTAAGGATTTAATGCTATCAAAACTTGGTTGATCTGAGACCCCGACGATTTCGAGAGCTACATTCATACCGCGTTTAACAAAAAAGTCCCGTGCCACTCTTCCGATAGCAATGATTGCGAACTCATCATTCGATTTATGACGGCTTTGGATTGTTTGTAATACCCTACGTAAAACGTTACTGTTAAATGCACCAGCAAGTCCACGGTCAGATGTCATAACAATATAACCAGTCTTTTTAACCGGACGAGCTTGAAGCATTGGATGAATCATCCCTTTACTGCCTAGTGCAATAGCAGCAGTTACTTCCTGGATTTTTTCCATGTAAGGAACAAATGCTTTCGCATTTACTACTCCACGGTTCCATTTAGCAGCAGAAGTCATCTCCATCGCCTTAGTAATCTGACTCGTCTTTTTTGTCGAGTTTATACGTTGTTTTATATCGCGTAATGAAGCCATAGGTTCTCACCACCCTCATTCAAAGAATGTTTAGTGCCTCGCGGTAGTAAGGGTAACAGGCACTGAGATGGAACGTGCCTGTCACCCTTACTACCCTCACACTTTTTCAATTGTCAGACCCTACTTATTCGGAAACCGCGAACGTCTTTTTGAAGGCGTTGATCGCAGAAGCCATATCGTCATCAGAAGGAAGATCCTTCGTCGTTTTAATATGGTCTAACAAGTCTTTGCGATTGTGGTCTAACCAATTATGGTATTCTGATTCGAAACGACGGATATCCTGCAATGGAACATCATCAAGGAAACCGCGTGTTAATGCGTAAAGAATTGCTACTTGTTTTTCAACAGGAAGCGGTTTGTGAAGATCCTGTTTAAGAACCTCAACTGTACGAGCTCCACGGTTAAGTTTTGCTTGTGTCGCTTTATCAAGGTCAGAACCGAACTGAGCAAATGCCTCAAGTTCACGGTATGACGCAAGGTCAAGACGTAATGTACCAGATACCTTCTTCATCGCCTTGATTTGTGCGGATCCTCCTACACGTGATACGGAAAGACCTGCGTTGATCGCTGGGCGAACACCGGAGAAGAAAAGGTCAGATTGTAAGAAAATTTGTCCATCAGTGATGGAGATAACGTTTGTTGGAATATATGCAGAAACGTCACCTGCTTGTGTTTCAATGAAAGGCAATGCTGTAATTGAACCTGCACCAAGGGCATCGCTCAATTTAGAAGCACGCTCTAATAAACGGCTGTGAAGATAGAATACATCCCCTGGATACGCTTCACGACCTGGAGGACGGCGAAGTAGCAAGGAAAGTTCACGGTAGGCTGCTGCTTGCTTAGATAAGTCATCATAAACAACCAATACGTGTTTGCCTGCATACATAAATTCTTCTGCCATTGTAACACCCGTATATGGAGCTAAGTATAACAATGGTGCTGGTTGTGATGCAGATGCTGTTACGACGATTGAGTACTCTAACGCACCATTCTTACGTAGAGTTTCAACCGCACCACGTACCGTTGATTCTTTTTGACCGATTGCAACATAAATACAAATCATATCTTGACCCTTTTGGTTCAAGATTGTATCGATAGCAACAGATGTTTTACCTGTTTGACGGTCACCGATAATTAATTCACGCTGTCCGCGTCCAATTGGTACAAGCGCATCAATCGCTTTAATACCTGTTTGAAGCGGCTCATGAACAGATTTCCGCGCCATAACGCCTGGAGCTACTGCTTCAATTGGGCGAGTTTTTGACGTATTGATTGGACCCATACCATCAACTGGTTGTCCTAAAGAGTTAACAACACGACCAATTAATCCTTCACCAACTGGAACCTCCATGATACGTCCTGTACGGCGAACCTCGTCACCTTCTTTAATTTCAGTAAAAGGTCCAAGGATAATAATACCAACGTTATTGGCTTCAAGGTTTTGAGCCATACCCATAACGCCGTTTGAAAATTCAACAAGTTCTCCGGCCATGACATTGTCGAGGCCATGAACACGCGCGATACCGTCACCGATTGAGATAACTGTACCGACATCACTCACTTGAATTTCAGCCTGATAGTTTTCAATTTGCTTTTTAATCAGGGCACTAATTTCTTCAGCTTTGATGCTCATGCGTTTACCCCCTATCTACGAATCTTAACTTAACAATGTGCGTTCTAAACGGTTTAGCTTGCCGCGCAAGCTTCCGTCATATATACGATTTCCGATACGGAGCTTGATGCCACCGAGCAATTCGGAATCTACGATATTTTCAATTCTAAGTGATTTCTTACCAACCTTCGCTGCGAATGTTGCGGAAAGAACTTCACGCTCTGCTTCTGTAAGCTCACGCGTACTGAAAACTTGCGCTTCAGCGATTCCTGCTTCATCATTTGCTAGTTCGAAGAATTGGTTTGCCACCTCAACAATTTCATTTTCACGGTGACGATCGATTAAGATCATTAGTGTATTGAGTACATATACATTTAAAGATGCAAAAGCGGCCTTTAAGATCTCTTTTTTCTTTGCCATTGAAAGCTTTGAAGAGTTTAACACTGCTTTTAAATCTACATTGTATTGCATAACTTCTTTCACTACACGAAGTTCTTCTCCCACTACTCCAAGAAGCTGTTGTTCTTTCGCAATTCGAAAAAGAGCCAACGCGTAGCGTTTAGCTACCATGGAGTTGCTCATCGCTCTTCTCCTGCCTCTTGAATATAATCGTTAATCAGTTTATCTTGGTCTGCTGCACTCAACTCTTTTTCAATCACTTTAGAGGCAATTAATACAGACAATGATGCAACTTGTTCACGAATAGCGGTAACCGCTTTTTCTTTTTCTTGCTTGATTTCTAGTTTAGCATTTTCTTTCATGCGCTCAGCTTCTGAACGGGCAACAACGATAATTTCTTCACGTTGTAACTCGCCTTGCTTTTTCGCATTTTCAATTAAGCCTTGCGCTTCAGTACGCGCTTCTTTTAAAAGAGATCTTTGCTCTTCTAATAGCTTCTTAGCTTCTAAACGGCTATTTTCTGCCGCAGTAATTTCATTAGACACGTGCTTTTCACGTTCATCCATAATGCCCATTAAAGGACCCCATGCGAACTTCTTAAGTAATGCTAACAAAACGATGAATATAAATAGTTGGAAGAGAATATCTCCCCAGTTAATACCAGTATGTGCTGTTGCTGCACCTAATACAAAACTGCTTGTTAACACCCGCGATTCACTCCCTTCAAGAGTCGTTCCAAAAAACAACATGTATATCAGTCGGTTATTTTGTCGAAAATGAAGTGTTTATGTCTGACTATAGACATAAACGAATGGCGAAGGTTCTCACGAATGATCTTCGCCATCATATAACGCAAATGCTGCGTTGGATTATTGACCTTGTACCATGAACGCGATAACAACCGCGATGATTGGAATCGCCTCAACTAACGCAACCCCGATGAACATTGTAGTTTGAAGCATACCGCGAGCTTCTGGTTGACGAGCGATACCCTCTACAGTTTTTGATACGATAAGACCGTTACCAATACCAGCACCTAGTGCTGCTAAACCAATTGCGATTGCTGCTGCTATAAGACCCATTTGAAAATTTCCTCCTTTAAATGTATGAATAAATTCTTAGATTTTTTTGTTCATAAAAATGAACGGTATATCTTAATGGTCGTGACTCACTTTGTGACTCAAATAAACCATTGTTAACATTGTGAAGATGTAAGCTTGGATTGCGCCGACAAAGATTGAGAAACCTTGCCATGCCATCATTGGGACAATAGCGGCAATTGTTCCGAAAAAGCCAGTCGCCATGCCACCAGCGATTAAGGTTAATAAAATCTCACCTGCATAAATGTTCCCGTATAGACGAAGACCTAACGTCAGAGCATTTGCAAACTCTTCAATGATTTTAATTGGCAGCATAAACGAGAACGGTTTAAGGAACTCTCTCATGTATGCGCCTGTTCCCTTCGCCTTGACACCATAATATTGTGATAGAACCACTATTAATGTTGCCAGTGTCAATGTCACAGCTGGGTCAGCTGTTGGTGATTTCCACCAAAGCACGCCATCTACGACGATTGAAAAAGGAAGTCCCAACATATTGGAGACAAAGATATAGAGAAGGATCGTAATTCCAAGAACATGGAATCTTCCTCCGTCTTTCCAATCCATCGTACTGTTTATAATGTTTTTAACAAAATCCATGATCCATTCCATAAAGTTTTGCATACCGGTTGGTTTCATGGCCAGTCTACGAGTAGATAGGAAGGCAATCAAAAAGACAATCACACTTGCAATCGTAATCATCAGAATGTTCGCCAGGTTAAATTGGAGCCCAAGAAATGTAACTATTGGAGCTTCGTGATGCAACAGTATTCACCTCGCTTCCCCCGCTATTTATCTTTGTAAAGTTTGTACATGAAAAAATCTATCATAATGACAATGTAGGATGTCATTAATCCTATAACTACACTAATGAGGTGAAAATGATCAGGATACCTCAAAGTAATGACGACGGCTAGCGCGCCTGTTGCCAATCTGGAGAACGATCCTAAAGACGGAATCTTGCCTCCCTGTTCAGCAGCATTGCCTAACTTGTCGATTTTTCTTGCCATTAACCACAAATTAAAGAGGCTCAAGCTTGTACCAAGAATCAACCCTAAAAAGATTGATTGATAAGCAGTGAACCCCCAACCAAGCACATAAAAAGACAATAAAAAAAACATCCACTTTCGCTGTCTCGTAAACATCTGTTTGAATTCTGGCATGGTTGGTTAATCTCCTGAAAAGAAATGACGAATTGACACAGACATTGTATAAATACCCGCAGCTAATCCAATGAACAATCCGATTATTAAGAAAAGTGGTTCTGTTTCCCACTGTTTATCCAGCCATCTTCCGCCAAATATGCCGATTAGAATGGATCCAACCAACTGGGAAAGAATAGCAGACATCAGTGCCATTGCTTGAAATGGATTGCGGTTGTCTTTACGCATTTTCATCGCATCCTCACCATTAGAGAATGACATACTTTATTCGAGGCTTATGTACAAAAAGAAGAAGTGTAAAAATTCAGAGAATCACGTCGAAACTTATGAAAACCCTATCATTCTACAACCTTTTTTAGCATACAATAGCAAATAGTCAATGTCAATGAATTTACGTGAATTAATCCACAAACAAAAATACAACTATTATTGAGTTTACACTATCTTCATAATGTTTTCTATATACAAAAATTGGAGGTTTTCACCCCCAATTTATATTTTTTATTTCTTATTCTCTTCAACCTTAATCATCGTTTCAATGAAGTCTACCTTCCCCGCCTTTTTTGCAAATACTTTTACAAGATAGACGCCAGGTTCAGGGAGGTTTTCCGTGGAAACTTCCTTTGTCAGCATTCCTTTTTTTACATTCCAATTTGTATCAAGAAACCCGACAAATCGGTAATCATCCGGATGAAACAAAGCAATTCCAAATTCCTCTGCCCCTCCAGGCAAATAGACCTCATACCGGTACGTACCCGGAATATCGCCATCCTTAAAGTCAAAGCCCATCACCCGCGGGTAATTTGGTTCCTCAAGGACATAGATATAAGGAAGTGGAATGGTGTCCTTCCCCGCTATTATGTTCAGATAGCCATCATGGATTTTTCCCTTCAGGAGTTTTGGGTCGACCTGTAGTTCAATCGTTAAATCGCGTGATTGTCCTGGTTCAAGGGAGAAGGAAAGCGGCAGACGCCAGTGAAGGCCTTCTGACTGTTTCGGAATTTCAAAGGAATAATTGATTTTTTCATCACTGACATTCTCCACCTGTACATACGCCTTGTGACTATCCTCTGAATCATCATATTTACCAAACTTAAGCGAACTAGGAATCACAAGCGAACGAGCCTTCACCGCATCGTTTACTTGAATTCTCCCTGCCCCCTGCTCAAATGTCCTGTACAGCTTCGATTCATTATTCATCAGCGGCTTAGCGGTATTCATCAGCGACGCCTTAATTTGCTCAGGCGTCCACTCTGGATGGGCTTGCTTAATTAACGCACAAGCCCCTGCCACATGAGGTGCAGCCATGCTCGTCCCCTGCAGAGATAAATAACCACCTGGAATCGTCGAATTAACTGCTACACCCGGTGCAACAAGATCAGGCTTTACCTCCCAGGTGCCTGTCACCGGACCTCTTGAGCTGAAATCTGCTAGCCGATCCTTTTCTTCTGTAACCAAAACTCTAGCAGAAATGCTTCCTTTCTTTTTCAACATTTCTCCATCACTCTTTGTTAGTGAGCCTACTGGGATGGAAAGCGGTGTTTCTAGGTTTCCACTAAAGCCGCCACTAAGATTATTATAAATAAGGACCGCCTTTGCTCCAGCTTCCAGTGCGTTTTGAG
>JAQSXG010000155.1 GCA_029256785.1 Neobacillus sp. | reverse complement strand
TTCCGTTTTTATTTATACTTGTCATGTTGCTGCTGCATTTGATTTTACCGGATAAAACATTTTCAAAAGATGAAATGCGCTATTTAGCTCAATGGCCTGCCTTCGGCGTTGAAAGGATATTGGATGGCAGCTATACGACAAAAGTTGAAACATATTTCTCAGATCAGTTTCCTTTCCGCAATTTTTGGGTTCATATACAGAAAGGTTCCAGTCGAATTTTATTCAAAAGGTGAATTAGCGTCTAGACTTTATCCAAAACAATACAAGTCACTCCAAAACTCATATTCATTGAGGTAACTTCCAGAATGCCGGAAGCATGAATATGGCTCATACGAATTTTAGGATGGCTTATGAGGGAAATATTCTTTTCTTCTTGTTCTGAAAGATATTCGGGAAATCCTAAATCCATCCACTTTGAGAAAAGGCAACAATCCTGGTCTAAGGTATAGCAGGTCATTTTATATTCGCCCTGCAGTCCCTTCAATCTAAAAATATGTTCTTTTGAATAACCGATATTGCATACAAAATTTTTTAGATCTTCTTTATTCTTAATCTTCTTCAGAATGGAGTGAGAATAGCCGCATAAATTATAGGCTAAAATTATGATTTCGTTGCCATTTCTGGTGATTGCATAATCATCACCACTCTTTAAAACTTCTCCTTTCATTTTTGCTAAAAAACCATATGCATAATACCAGGGCTTTCTAATTCCATTCCAAGTTAGGAGGCCATGACCTCCTTCCATGATATTACCATCATGCCGGACTGAATCCATCGCAACAAAATCCATATTGAATTGCCAGTTATCCTGATGGAAGAGTTCATCCATTGCAAATGGAGTAAGTAGAAAGGAATCATAAATACAGGGTGCAAAGATGACATCCTTTTTTTTGCTCTCTTTAATTTCTACAAGAGGAACTGCGTCAATTATTGTCTTGATTTTATCGGTTAGACTCTTTTTAAAATTTTCAATTATTTCTGATTGAGATAGGCTTTTTATCCAAATAGAATAATAGATGTCCGTTACGCTGTTTCTAAATCGTGTAACATAGAATTTTAAGAAATTCTCGATACAATGAATGGAATGGGTTTTTAAATGCTCAATGATAAAAAAAACTTCAATTCCTTCCTGCAAAAGGTAATTAATATTGGTCGCTATCGTCATGAAATCGTTGTTTCTAGGGTCGAGATAATCGATCTGGGATATGTTAATACCAACTTTCACGATTTTAAAATCTTTCTTTAGGTCTGCAACGAGCAGTCGAGTATTTTCATATAACGACGAAGTGGCATTACTAATTTTTGCTGTTTGAACTAATGGATTTTTAAACGGTGTACCCTTTAAGTCCAAATCAACATTTATAATTGAAGTAGGGCTGTTCTCTGAGAACTTAACCAACACTCTTCCTTCTTGGATATAATTGTTTATATAGCGGTTTCCTTCTTTATTGTATGAGATGAAATTTTTATTCGCATCCCTAATTTTATGAGGTATATTTTGAGTTCGGTAAAAATCGGGAGACATATGATACCACTTTTCGAAGTACTTATTGAAATATTTTGTGGCGGAAAAGCCTACACTTTTTGCGATCTCAGAATTCTTCTTATTTGTATCCAACAGAAGTATTGTTGATGCCTCAACCCGAATCAGACTAAGTAAATCCTGATAACTCATTCCCGTGCTATATTTAATCAGATGAGACAAATAATAGTGGTTTAAATGTTCCCAATCAGATATCTCTTCTAATTTGATTTTACTATCAAAATGATTATAGATATAACCTATTACTCTCTGCATTCTCTCAAAATTGATTTGACTATCCTTTATTTTTTTGCTCTGCAGAAGTTCTTTAAACTTTAAAGAATAATACTGATAATTCTCAAGTAGATTATAAATCAAACTTTTTGAGATGTATTCAACTTTCTTAAAATTCGGATCTGGATCTCGAAATAATTCCATCGAAATTTCCAATACCTGCTCTCGTACAGTATTGTTTATGTCTGATAGAGAATGATCTGTATGAATCGTTCTTGAAAACAAGGTGTTTCCAATGTTTTGAAAATATCTTTTATAATAGTCAATATCGATATGAAATAGTAAAACGATATTATTTTTATCGGCTGATGAAATCTTATGTAACATTCCGCTATCGATTAATGCGATGTCATTTTGTCTGAGAATTAACTCATTATAACCATTTTTTAATAAAATATTTCCTTTTAACACCAGAATTAATTCTATTGAAGAATGATAATGATAAGAGTATTCAGTTATCGTTAAAATACTGGCATTGATTGGCACCCCAAAATTAAAATCTATCGATTCCTTTAACATTTACCTTCACCTCTTTTATTCATCTTTATCCTTTAGCTTTAATCATAAATATTTATATCGATAAAAGCAACAAAATTCTATAAATTTTGACTATTTTATGATTGAATTATCTGATAATATCAAATCAACACAATAATCGCATAACTGAGGCATGATAATTGTTGAATTTATCCTTTAAAATGATACCTTTGTTACAAGACAATTGTTTGAAAATTTAGAAATGAAGTTAACTTCAATTATATTTCGAAATATTATTTATTTATCACAACTCAAAACGTAATAATCAAAATTGCCCTAAAGAAAGGAGAGTGACTATATTGGCTAAGTATATCATCAGGAACGCTAATCTCATTGACGGCAATGGTGGTTGCATGAGAACTAACATGTTTATTTTAATAGAAGACAAAATGATTGTTAAAATCTCAGCAAGCGAAATAGATATACCTGATGCAGTAGTTATCGATGCAACTGACAAATATGTACTGCCTGGTCTTATTGACTGCCATGTACATTACGGTGGTGTTTACGAATCCAGCGACAAAGACTGGGTTTGCGAAAACGACTTCGAACAGGCAATACGTTCTGTGGAACAGTGCCACCAGAGCTTAAGGCACGGGTTCACGACTGTAAGAGATATTTCTAGAAACGGTATCTACCTGAGAAACATGATCGACAACGGATTCATTATGGGACCTAGAATCATCCCGTCGGGCAGAGGGCTGACAAGATCCGGTGGACATGCTGATAGTAACTGGTTTCCACAGGATTTCGTTAAAGAACATCATCCATGGGGCGTTATCGCAGATGGTCCAGATGAAGTTAGGAAAGCAGTAAGAAGCGTCTTGCGCGAAGGCGCTCAGTTTGTTAAATTATGGGCCTCTGGCGGAGGAATCAACGCATGGGAAAAAGAAACGGACACCCACTTCACTGAAGCAGAAATCGCTGTGATGGTTGAAGAAGCTCGTGAATTCGGACTGAAAGTTGCAGCACACTGCGAAAATAAAGATTCTATTATCAAATGTCTGAAAGCTGGAGTAGACAGTATCGAACATGGTGAAGAATTTGATGAAGAAGTTGTATCATGGGTAAGAGAAAACATGACCGAAGAAGAATTCGCTAAAGTAACCTTGGTCCCAACAATTGGTCTTTATGTAGATTGGTATGAGCAGTTCGACCCACCACTAGAAAGAGACTTGACTGGTTGCGTGGGAGATACCTTAGGCCAGAAAGAAATCGACAGAATTCAGAAATCCTTTCGAAGGGCATACAAAGACCTTGGCATTAGAGTCGCAGTAGGTGCTGACTCCTTCTGTACCAAACTCTGCCCTTACGGAATGTATACTCACAACGAAATGTATGAACTAGTTACTGCGGGTATGACGGCGTCAGAAGTAATTGTAGCAGCTACTAAGAATGGTGCTATCTGTCTGGGGATTGAAGACCAGACTGGCACTGTAGTAGAAAACAAACTGGCTGACATTCTGATTCTAACAGAAAACCCAATAGAGAACATCAGAAACGTATGTCACGACAACATCCATTTAATCATGAAACAGGGTACAATCGTTGACTTCAACAACATGAGCCCAAAAGACATCATTACAATCAACGCTAAGAGAGAAAGAGAAGGAAAACCTCCAATCAAATAATCTCAATAAACTAATAATGATCTCAACTAATGATCTCAACTTTCCCACACTTTTCCCTGTGGTGGGAAGGTTGAGAAATGATGAAGAAAAAATAGAAAGGAGCTATGATAATGGTTCATGATAATACTTTAAAAAGAACATTAGGGCTTGGATCTTTAGTAATATTCGGCATTGCTTATATGGCCCTATCCACCGTGATGACTTACATGGGCATTACTGCACAGATGACTCACGGTATGATTGCACTGGCATTCATAATAGCTGGTGTCGCAATGATCTTTACTGCATTCTCTTATGCTAAGATGGTTAGAGCATACCCTGTGGCAGGCTCTGCATTCGCATACGTTTCCAACTCCATAAACCCACATGTTGGCTTTATGACTGGATGGATCATGATGTTGGACTATGAATTACTTGGATGCCTATCCTACCTGCTGCTAGGGCTGTACATGAATATTTTAATTCCTGCAATACCTGTCTGGGCATGGGTAATCATCGCCGTAGTAATTTTAACAATCGTTCAGTATGTTGGCGTAGATATTATGGCTAAAGTTAACAACATCTTAGTAGCGATTGTAGCTGTATTCATGATCGGATTCTTTATCCTAATGCTGAAAGTCATCATTACAGGAAGCGGATTCTCGGCACTGTTTGATATAACTGGTCTGTACAACGCTGATGAATTCCCAAAAGTTGGCTTAGGAGGAATCGTTCAGGCTGCTTCTATCCTGGTACTATGCTTCTTAGGATGTGATGCGGTAACAACGTTGGCTGAAGAAGCCATCGAGCCCAAGAAAAATGTTGGAAGAGCAATTATCATCGTTACAGTTGGTATGGGGCTATATTTCATAATCTATTCCTATGTCATGCAGTTGGTATGGCCATCTGCTTGGTTGGAATTTGTAAATCCGGACACTGCCTCGGAAGAACTGGTTACCTATGTTGGCGGACAGACTCTCGGGCTGGTATGGACAGGCATGTATGTTGTTACTTGTGTAACATGCTGTCTTGCCGCCCAGACATCTGCATCAAGATTGCTTTTTGGTATGGGTCGCGACGGCGTCCTTCCTGCAAAATTCTTTGCGCACCTGCACACAAAATTCAAGACGCCAACTTACAATATCCTTTTCATCTCCGTGCTATCTATCATAGTTGCATGTTTTACAGACCTGCTATCCATCTCCTCCGTAATCAATTTCGGGGCACTGATTGGATTCACGCTGGTTAATATTTGCGTATTTGCTCAATACTTTGTCAAAGAAAAGATGCGAAGCGGACTATTCAACATCTGCAGTTATGTGATTGCTCCTGGAATTGGCGCAGTTGTATGCCTTTTCATCTGGATAAATCTTGATTCTACTGCAAAGATTTTGGGTGGATGTTGGGCAGTGATCGGATTTGTTTATCTGGCTATTGCAACTAAGGGTTTTAAAACAGTTAAGAAAATGACTTTCAATGAAGAGGATCCTATCCATAAGAGTGAAGACTAAATTCCATTGTTATGATATGGCAGGGCAGACGAAAAAGGATGAAAAAAGCTAGCATACACTTGATTTAATATCCTAAGGAGGGATACAGTGAATCGAAACTTCGAAGACCTCAATACTAAGATGGGGGAAAAATCTATGGCTTTGGCTGTTGCGTGTGCAGCACTTCTTGACGGAGAAGGCGGTGATCAACATCAAGCTATAACCACAGCAAAAACACGAGACCTTGATGAGTATAAAGAAGTGTATGGTGTTATGTCAGATTTCACGAAAGCTAAAAATGAAGCAGAAGAAAATATTACATTTATCTACACATTGATAAAAGCAAGTGATGAGATGGCAAATCTAATTGTCGATGCTTCCGGAGAAGGGAATGAAAGCGACTATGGAGAAGCGTATAGGATCGAACCTCAGATGGCATCTGCGTTCGATGGGAATCCTGCCTATGCAAAACACACATGGGAAAATAAAAGCTACGGAGTACAAAAATCAGCTTTTGCACCAATCCATAATTCTAAAGGCGAAGTGATAGCAATCTTAGGTATTGATATGGCAGCTCCTGATTTACATGTAATAAAATAAAAATACGGTTTCCACTTGAATAAGTTGAAATAATAAAGGCCAAAGCAGAAAGGGAGCAGCACTCGTCACTCCCTTTTTGCTATTGAAAAAATATAAATCCACCACCTAAAATGTAATTAGGCTTTCTATTTCGTCAAGTCGGGGTGTCTTTATGCCGTGCTTTCTGGCTGCTGATAGAACTTCCTGTACTGCATGTCCAACTTTATTGTGGTTATGGGCCTGAAGTTCATAGGGTATACTTTTAGGTGAATAAACAACGTTACTCATCAGGAATCCAACAACTCTTGGTGGCAGGTTGCTCAACACTTTGGTCATACCATCAAGTTTTATGCTTTTTGCTTTCAAAACAGGGACCATTTCATTTACATTACGAGCAAAGCCAGCGAGCGCTTCAGGCGATGAAATTACATTTTTAAAACTGCCGCTTTTTAGTACTTCGACTTCCATTGCAGCATTTGAGATATAATGATTCATGAGCCAACTTTGAAAATCCTTTTGAACTACAATTTTGAAACCTACACCAGTAAAAAGCTTGTGAACCGCTAAATCTCTTTTGGTAGGCTCTGATTCAAATGTTCCGAAATGAACCGTCTTGTAAAGACCACCGTAAAGGGTGTTTCCTTCAAATCCACCACCACAAGCGGGGAATCCCCAAACAACTTGACTAAGTGGAAGAGGATGAACGGATTTTTGTATGTCTTGCCAAAAGTTACCTATAAAGAGAACCGTTGCATTTCCAACTCGTGGCGCAATGTACTTTACCACACTTGTTACTTGCTCAGGGTTGGCACTCACAAAAATGAGGTCGTAGTCGTGATTTTCCTTTATTTCTTCATGTGTTACAATAGGCCATTTTTCTTTGACCAGCCGATCTCTTTTGCTTCGCCTTGCATCTAATATTTCTAAGTTTACATGTGAACCATATTGCGCCTTTCTACCTTCACGAACGTAAAACTCAACGGTATGACCTGCATTTTCAAACGCCCAAGCATATTGCGTTCCTACAACACCGCGCCCAATAAATAGTATTTTCATAAAGCATACTCCTGAATAATCACGTGTTGACTTTTCAACATGTGTTTGTTATTCTTAGCTTACTGATTTGCGGTGAGAATTTCAATGGTTACATTTGCATCAACTGTTGATAAATCAACATATTTCGCTATTTTGTTGAATATCTGGACGGAAACTTTGTGGATTGAAGAATACAAAAAACAAGACAGCAGATTATGAGTGCTTTCATCGACCTGTTGGCCGAAAAAGGATTTGACAAAATTACCATCAATGACATTGCCGAACGCGCAGACATAAACCGAGGGACTGTTTATCTGCATTACGTGGATAAATTCGACTTGCTTGACAAGTGTATTGAAAGATATGTTGAATTGCTGCTAAATCACTGTGCCAATAGTACGGATACCACGCTGAACGCAAGCGCATTTCAAAGTATATTTGAATATTTGGAGGAAAATTTTACAATTTACAAGTTGCTTCTTAACAATGAGGGATTAGGATTTTTCCGTAGCCGCTTATATGACATCATTGCGAAAACAGTAACCAAGGTCATCGGTGTAAAGTCGGAAAACAAAGAACTTTCAAATGATGTAACCACTCATTTTTTGACTTCCGGGTTTATTGGAACATTGGAATGGTGGATCATTCATTCTATGCCCTGCAATGTTCAGGAAATCACAGAGCAGCTTATGTTCTTGCTGGAACCATACACCAAGCACCTTGTATCAAGCTAACCTAATTTGCTGATAATACTTCTACTATTAGCTTGAATTATGATGCAAAAGCAGAACCAAATTGACGAAAAAAGGGAGCGAATATTATGACTGGACCAGATAGGAAGAAGCTATATCCAAATGAAAATATAAGGACGGTTTGCTATATAAGCAATCTACCTAAACGGTCCAACGTTGAGATTGGAGACTATACTTACTATAGCGACAATAATAAATCTCCAGAGAAATTTTATGATAATATTGAGCATCACTATGAATTTCTTGGAGACAAACTAATAATAGGAAAATTTTGTGCTATTGCTGAAGGTGTCAAGTTTATCATGAATGGCGCGAACCATAGAATGGATGGGATTACAACCTATCCGTTTAATATCTTTGGATGCGGCTGGGAAAAGGTGACTCCTACAGTAGAACAGCTTCCTTTTAAGGGAGACACAGTGATCGGCAATGATGTTTGGATAGGCCAAAATGTTACGATCATGCCGGGTGTTAAAGTAGGCGATGGTGCGATTATTGCTGCTAATTCAACCGTAACAAAAAATATTGAGCCATATACAATTTATGGTGGTAACCCATCCAAATTTATTAAGAAACGATTCAGTGACGATATCGTTGAGTTTTTACTAAAGCTTCAATGGTGGAACTGGGATGAAGAAAAGATATTTGATCATCTTGAAATGCTGACGTCAGGAATTGGTTTAGATGGGACGCTAATGAAAGACTTTGGGAGAGTGTAAGATGTCAAAGAATATCATATTCTATTTTTCCGGGACAGGTAACAGTCTAAAAGTGGCAAAAGATATCGCCGCCGCTATTGAAGACTGTGAGCTGATTTCAATGGGGAAACCGCACAAGTTAAGCGGAATATATCAGCGGATTGGATTTGTGTATCCTGTTTATGGTGGCGGTATGCCATGCGTGGTTGAGAGGTTTATAAAAACACTTGATCTTTCAACGAATTCCAACAGCTATATTTTTGCTGTTTGCACAAGCGGAAGCGGGAGTTCCGATGGTTTGACGAATATCAGCAAGATAATTGGTGGCAAGGGTGGTAACCTGAGCTACGCTGGAAGCATTAGGTGCTTTTCTAATTATGTTGGTTTGTACGCCATGGGAAGCGATGTCGAGAAGAAAGCTAACGCACAAGCACAGGCTACAAAGCAGGTTATTAAGGACATTCAAATTCTTGCGGTAAAGGCACCCCATAAGAACAGTCCGCTAGTACTATTTCATGGGCCTTTTATAAAGTCCCTGGCAAAAAAGGATAAAGGGTTCAATGTAAGTGAAGCTTGTAACGGCTGCGCAATCTGCAGCAAAGTTTGTCCTGTTGAGAATATTAAAATGCTAGATGGCAAGCCAGATTTTTTGCATCACTGCGAACAGTGTATGGCCTGTGTTCAGTGGTGTCCTAAGAAAGCCATTAACTTTAAGAATAAAACACAAGATCGTGGCCGTTATCATCATCCAAATATAACACTTGGGGAGATGATTAACGAACAGAATGATTCCTGCATTGAGAGGTCTAGACGCTGAAAAATAGAAGGAAATGGGAGCATGCTTTCTATGCTCCCAGCCTTGTTTGTATGACGGGCATGCCGTCAATCTGTGGTGAAAGTCCACAAGGGGCGTAGTTGCCGACGAACCCAAAAGCGACTTGCAAGTTTCACATCGTGAGG
>JAQSXG010000154.1 GCA_029256785.1 Neobacillus sp. | reverse complement strand
TTGTGATTGAAACTATAAAAATAGTGAACTGTTTGTTGCTCATGGCAGTTGTTTCGATAGAATCAATAAAATGAAACTGTCATGAGTGTCTTCTAATAGGAGTTGTGCTAATAAACTTTAAATTGGCATAAAAGAAGCAGAGGTGAAAAGTTTGCAACGGAAAAAGTTGAATATTTGGCCCTATCTTTTGATAGCTCCTGCATTACTTATCGTTACTCTCGTAGTTTTTGTACCAGTAATTAATGCTCTCATCATGAGTTTCCAAAGTTATGACTTAAGAAGGCCTTTTGATATAGATTTTATTGGTTTAAGCAACTATAAGGAAGTAATGTCAGACCCTCTTTTTTGGTCTTCACTCAAATATACATTAATTTGGGTAATCGGAGGGGTAGGGCTACAATTTCTATTTGGGTTTATCCTAGCGTTACTTTTAAACCAAAAATTTAAAGGACGCGGGATAGTGCGTGCAGCTAGTCTGATTCCTTGGGCAACACCAGGGGTATTAATTGGTCTGATGTGGAAATGGATTTACGATGGAAATTATGGAGTTTTGAACGACGTATTATTAAAGCTCAACATAATAGATCAAGCCATTCCATTTTTATCACAAACATCAACTGCATTCCCGTCTGTAATCGTGACAATTATCTGGCAAGGCATTCCGTTTTTCGCAATCATGCTACTAGCGGGTCTTCAAGGTATATCTCAGGAAATGTATGAAGCAGCTGATATTGATGGAGCAACGAGTTTTCAAAAACTAGTGAGAATTACCATTCCATCTTTGAAAAATACGATCCTAACTACTTTGTTACTGCGGATTATTTGGGTCTCAAACTCAGTGGATATTATTTACAATATGACCGGAGGCGGACCTTCTTATTCCTCGCAAACTTTAAGTGTATACATATTTAATAAAGCAAATGTTTTAAACCTTGGATATGCATCTGCAATGGCATTAATTTTAATGGCGCTCTTAGCCTTTGTGGCCATTCCTTATATAAAAAATAGTTTTAAGGAGGGATGAATTTGAAAAGAAAAGGTTTTAATTGGAGTAAAATATTCAGTGTTTATTTGCCGATTATGACAATATTATTGTTTTTAATTTTCCCGTTTTACTGGACTTTTGTTACATCCATTAAACCTGAACTTGAATTATATGGAACAACAGTAACCTACTGGCCTAAAGCACTAACATTTGCAGCTTATAAAAATTTATTTAGTGAATATAATTTTTTACATCCAATGTTAAATAGTTTATTAGTTGCTACTATTACTACATTAGTAACTCTGGTTGTTTCAACCTTAGCTGCTTATGCCTTCACAAGATATAATTTTAAAGGTAAAAAAGTACTGATGGCTTTGTTTTTGACAAATAATATGTTTCCAACTGTATTACTTTTAATACCTTTATATACGATTATGCGTAATATCAATCTATTATATTCACCATTATCACTAGTATTTGCTTACACAACTTTCACGATTCCTTTTTCAGTATGGATGCTAACCGGATATTTAAAAGATTTGCCTTCATCATTAGAAGAAGCAGCTATGATAGACGGGGCTACAAGAGCCTATGCATTTATTAAAATTATCATGCCAGTCCTTACACCATCAATCGTTGCGACAGGTGTATATATATTCATTCAATCATGGAATGAATATACATTTGCAGTTTTGTTTACAAATGAGGCAAGCCGAACCATACCGGTTTCATTAAAAAACTTAATTGGTCAGTTAGGTGTTCAATGGGATTTACTGACAGCAGGTGGAATTATTACAATTATTCCTGTTTGTCTAATGTTCTTCTTTGCACAAAAGAAACTGATTGAAGGGATGACTGCAGGTTCAGAAAAAGGTTAATTAAAAATGAACCTTTAGTATTCATACACATTTAGGAGGGGAAATAATGCAAAAAGCTAATCTAGAAGAAACTGCAAAAAAAATACGGGCAGATATTTTAAAAATGATCTATACTGCTCAATCTGGTCATCCTGGTGGGTCACTTTCTCTTGTCGAGATTTTAATAGCTTTATATTATGATGTAGCAAATATTGATCCAGCAAATCCAAATAAAGAGGATAGGGACCGGATTGTCCTTAGTAAAGGTCATGGTTGTCCAGCTCTCTATGCAATATTAGCAAATAAGGGCTATTTTCCTATAGAAGATCTCAAGGATTTCCGCCAAGTCCATAGCCATTTACAAGGGCACCCTGATATGAAGAAAACGCCAGGTGTTGATGCTAATACTGGTTCGCTTGGACAAGGAGTATCCATTGCAACTGGAATGGCTTTAGCCGCAAAACATAGAAAAATGGATTATAAAGTGTATGCAATTATCGGAGATGGTGAAGTCCAAGAAGGTTTGGTTTGGGAAGCGGCAATGGCCTCTGCACATTACAAATTAGATAATTTGGTTGTTATTTTAGATCATAACGGTCTTCAAATTGATGGCTCCAATGATGATGTTTTAAGCATTGGAGATATTATGGAAAAATATAGAGTGTTTGGTTTTGAATGTTTCAAGGTGGATGGACATGACCTTGATGCGATTCACTATGCTCTTAAAGCCCCAGTTTCTGGGAAACCCAAATTTATTTGTTGTGAAACACATAAGGGGAATGGGATTTCCTTTATGGAAGATGAATATGGATGGCATGGAAAAGCACCGAATCAACAAGAATTTGAAAAAGCTATGGAAGAATTGGGGGTAACGATAAATGGGTAAATCATTAAGAGTAGCTTATGGAGAAGCATTAAAAGAATTAGGTGCCATAAATGAAAATATTGTCGTCATGGATGGAGATTTAGCTCATGCTACTATGACAAGTATTTTTGCAGATGAGTATCCAGACCGATTCTATAATATCGGAATTGCAGAAGCAAATTTATTTTGTATTGCAGCCGGAGTTTCGCACTCAGGATTAATACCTTTTGTCAGTACATTTTCCTTATTTGGAACAGGGCGTGCCTATGAACAAATTCGAAATTCGATCAGCTATGTCAATGCGAATGTAAAGTTTGGTTTGTCACATTCGGGTTTATCTGTGGGAGAAGATGGTGGTAGCCATCAATCTATTGAAGATATTTCCTTGATGCGAGGATTACCAGGAATGACTGTTTTTGTTCCGTGTGACCCAATTGAAACGAGAAAGGCTGTTTTTGCTGCATATGAAATTGATGGACCGGTCTATATTCGTGTAGCAAGACCTATTGTTGAGAATGTTACAACAGAAGCCACCCCGTTTATTCCAGGCAAAGCTAATATATTAAGAGATGGGTCTGATGTTTGTATAATGGCTACCGGATTAATGGTGTCAGAAGCATTGGCGGCAGCTAAACTATTAGAAAAGGATGGAATAAAAGCGGCGGTAGTCAATTTCCATACCATAAAGCCTTTTGATAGTGAGTGTGTATTACAAATGGCCGAACAATGTGGAGCAGTTGTTACGGTAGAAGAGCATTCAGTCATTGGTGGACTTGGAAGTGCTGTTGCTGAAGTGTTGGCTGGAAATTCATCAGCCAAATTTACTAGAGTAGGCATAAACGATAAGTTTGGTAAATCCGGAAAACCTGTAGATTTATTTAGGGAGTATGGTCTGACAGCTGAAAATATTGTTGATAAATGTAAATCGTTAGTAGGAGTACATCTTTAAAATATGGAGGGATAGTCAGATGAACATTTTATCGTATGAATTTAATCAAGAAGGTATGAGTCGGGTATATGAAAATGAAAAGTGGACCGTGGGTATTAAAAATTGGAAGCCCGCTAATGATATAAAAGGTATTGACTGCTTGGAAAGACACAATAAAACTGATGAACTATTTGTGTTACTTTCAGGAGAATGTGTTTTGGTGTTTGCAAATGAAATAAATAATGACTTAAAAATTGAAACAGTAAATATGGAACCATATAAAGTATATAATATTCCACAATCATTATGGCATAATACAATCACGATGAAAGATACAAAAATGGTATTAATTGAAGATTCATCAACAAGCATGGAAAATAGTGATATTCTTCCATTGAATGCTCAACAAATTTTAGAAATTCAAGAAAAAGTAAACGTATAAAAAAAACCGGGTAGATAGCCCGGTTTTTCTTATGGGTTGATTAGCAATTAAGTTTTGTATTCAATATGTAAAAAACTGATTAATAGTATATATGAACGCTATTACCGTACAATCTTACCTGATTCATTTTCAGCAAACTTTAAAACTTCTTCCTTTGTAAAAGGATTACAATCTCCGTAAACTGTGTGTTTTAAAGCAGAAGCTGCAGTTGCAAAGGAGATAATCTGGTCGGGATCTAGCTCATCGAGAACTCCGGACAAAACGCCTGCTGCAAATGCGTCACCCCCGCCAACACGGTCAATGATTGGATTAATAGGATGAACATTTGATTGATACAGCTTGCCATCAACAAACAGATTGCCTTGTAGCCTGTTACTTGAAGTAGAAATGACTGTACGAAAGGTTGAGCATAATAATTCAATGTTTGGATATAAATCCGTCAGCTTTTCGTAATAATATTTTAGTTTTTCTTCTGGTGGGAGAGACTCGGTTGCTTTCTCCATCCCGAGGATACAGACGGCATCCAATTCTCCGCACGAACAAATATCAATAAAAGGAAGCAACGGCAAAATCGCTTCTTTAGCCTCTGTCGGGCTCCAGAGCTTGGCCCGGTAATTGAAATCAAAGCTCGTTTTTACGCCGTATTCTTTTGCTTTCTTCAGGGCATGAAGCGTCAATTCTCTCAACTCAGGGGATAACGCTAATGTAATTCCCGAAACATGAAATAACGAGGCATTCTGCAAAGCCGCTTCTAAATCAACTTCTTCTACTTTCAGCTCTGAAAAACTGGAGTATTTCCGATCATAGGTTACTTGAGAGCCTCTTTCCCCGGCACCAGCTTCAAGATAGTAACTACCTAAACGTTCTCCACCCTTTTGAAGGTAATCTGTGTGAACACCATGAGATTTCAAATGCCTTTCCACAGCTAGCCCCAAAGGATTACTCGGGACTTTGCTAATAAAATAGGAATCATAACCGAAATATGAAAGAGAAACAGCAACATTGGCCTCGGCACCGCCATAATGGGCGTTTAGTTGGTTAGCTTGTGAAAGTCTCTCTCCCTGGGGGGCAGAAAGGCGAAGCATGATTTCCCCTAGTGTGACAATCTTCTTCATCGTAATCCCTCTTTTGCTTCTTGTACTTTTTCAATATATAATTTCGCATTTTCGGTGATTTTTCCATAGTCTCCCGTTTTGGCAGGTGAGACAAGATTCCCCCCAACACCGACGGCGACACAGCCATTTTTAATCCATTGGTCGACATTATCGAGACTTACACCACCAGTAGGCATGATGTTCACTTGTGGTAATGGCGCTTTAAGCGCTTTCACGAACTCTGGACCAAAAGCGTTCCCTGGGAACAATTTAATGATATCGACGCCATATTCTAGTGCATTTTTCATTTCTGTAATCGTCATGCAGCCTGGCAAATAAGGGACCTGATATAAATTGCACATCTTGGCCGTTTGTTTATCAAAACTTGGGCTGACAATATATTGTGCCCCTGCCAAAATAGCAATTCTGGCTGTTACTTCATCAAGAACTGTTCCTGCACCAATCATTACATCGGGGTGAGTACGATAATGTGAGACAAGTTCCTTTACAATTGCCTCAGCACCGTCGATTGTAAAGGTTATTTCGATGCCTGTTATACCACCTTTTACACACGCATCTGAGATTTTGACTGCTTCTTCTTGCGAGTCTGCTCTAACGACAGCAATTACCCCGCACTCCGAAAGTTTGGATAATATCATAAGTTTTTTCATTTTTACCTCCTTGGCTAGAACCCCGCCCATTAGAAAACTTAAGTCAAACAACCGGTTATAAAGTTACCCCGCTTTTAAAGATAGCAATTTCTCTAAAGTCATTCTTCTCGTTATTTACAAGCTCACCGCTCGCCACTTTGGTTATAAAATCGATAAAATCATTTAACACTTGATCAGAGGATACTCCATCTTCAAGCAGAATCCCTGCATTAAAATCAATCCAGTGAGGTTTAGCTTCATATAGTTGTTTGTTGGTTGAAATCTTTAGGGTTGGAACAAAAGACCCAAACGGCGTTCCTCTTCCTGTGGTAAACAGCACCATCTGACAACCGGCAGCAGCAAGTGCGGAGGAGGAAACGAGATCATTTCCTGGTGCGCTGAGAAGGTTTAATCCTTTCGTCTTAAGAACCTCTCCATATTTCAGAACATCAACAACAGTGGAAGTACCAGCCTTCTGCGTACATCCAAGCGATTTGTCCTCCAACGTAGTAATGCCACCGGCTTTGTTCCCTGGTGAAGGATTTTCATAAACAGGCTGATTATGCTGCATGAAATAAGCCTTAAAGTCATTGATTAAGTCTACTACTTTATGAAATACTTCTTCATTGGCAGCGTGTTCCATTAATCTGGTTTCGGCACCGAACATTTCCGGAACTTCAGTCAGAACGGTAGTTCCACCTTGGGCAATCAAATAGTCAGAGAACCTTCCAAGCAGCGGGTTGGCTGTTATTCCAGAAAAACCGTCGGAACCGCCGCATTTTAAACCGATTTTTAATTCTGAAAGAGAGATGTCCTCTCTTTTATCGGTTTTAGCATTTTCATAGATTTCCTTAAGGAGTTTAAAGCCTTCCTCAATCTCATCGCCAACAGCTTGAGATATCAGGAATTTCACTCTGCCCTCATTCACGGTTCCAAGCGCCTTTTTAAATTCCGGCAGTTGGTTGTTCTCACATCCAAGCCCTAAAACGAGTACTCCACCAGCATTTGGATGATGAACAGCATTGAGCAAAATTTGTTTCGTATTTTCATGGTCGTCCCCAAGCTGGGAGCAACCATAATTGTGCTTTAAAACTAGAACATTATCAAACGGACTAATATCACCTACATGCTTTTCAAAGCGTTTGATTATTTTATCCGCAATTCCGTTTACACATCCTACTGTTGGCACGATCCAAAGTTCGTTTCGAATGCCAACATTTCCATTTTCCCTTCGATACCCTTTGAAGGTCCGCTTTTCATCTTTATATGGATTTAGCGTTTGTACCGGAGTGTACTGATAATCCTGGATTCCGGATAAATTCGTTTTGGTGTTGTGGGTATGAACATGTTCTCCCGCTGCAATTGTTGTCAGCGCATGTCCAATCGGATACCCGTATTTAATAATATTTTCACTTTCCTTGATTTCTGTACAGGCGATTTTATGACCGCGATTGATATCTTCTTTTAATAGAATGCTAGTATCATTAACGCTCAGTGTTTCATCCTTCTTTAAATCTATCAAGGCAATGATGATGTTATCCTTTTCATGAATTTGTAAGAACTTCTTCATATGCTAGACCTCCTTATTTAATAATGGATGTCTCATTTATTTCTTTGAGCGCTTCTTTTACTCCCTTTTGAGCAATTTGTTGAAGGTTGGACGTCACATGGCTAACCAGGCTCGGAATGGAAGTAAGGTCCATTCCCCAAAGCTGTTTTTTTGCCAATACAGTTTCAACTAGTTCCTTCATTTCAATTTTCTGATTCTCGAATTCACCCCAAATGTCTTTAAAGAATGCCAAGATTTCAGGATTATCCTGCAAGGGGATTTCTTGATTCCCCCTTTTTCCTTTATAAAAATAAAGCAAACAGCTTAAGGCAAAGGTCATTCGTTTTGGCAGCCTATCGTTACGATTCACATAATCTAATAAAGCAGGCAAGTTTCTTGTATTAAACTTGGAGACTGAGTTTAAGGAAATACTAGTCAAATAGTGTTTAATATATGGATTCCTGAAGCGCGCCAGCACTTCTTTTGAAAAAACAGTAAGCTCTTCTAGCGGTCCATCGAGAGTAGGGATAATTTCCTCGTCAATCAGCTCCCTGACAAATTTACCAACCACACTATGATTAACCGATTCCTCCACTGTGTTCAAACCATACAAGTAAGCAACAGGTGTCATTGCTGTGTGGGCTCCATTTAAAATACGGACTTTTCGAACTCGATAGGGTGCTAAATCGTCAACAATCAGTGTGTTCAACCCTGTTCCCTCAATTGGGAGCTCATTCTTAATCCATTCTGGTCCCTCGATCACCCAAAGATGGTATTGTTCCCCAACCACCAGCAAGTCATCCTGGTAGCCAAGTTCTTCAGTTTTTTCTTCAATTGAATCAAATGGAAATCCCGTGACAATCCTGTCTACCAGGCTCGAACAGAAAGTATTAGCATGGTGAATCCAATCTATGAAGTCACTGCCTAGGTCCCAGTGTCGGGCGTATTGCAGCACAATTTCCTTAAGTATTTGACCATTATTTTCAATCAATTCAACTGGAATAACGATACAACCACGGCTTTCGTCTCCAGAAAAAGCTTGAAAACGATGATAAAGAAAAGAGGTCAGTTTGCCAGGAAAGCTCTTCTGTGGCTTATCTTCCAATCGATCTTCAGGATCAAAAACGATCCCTGCTTCAGTTGTGTTTGAAATGATAAAACGCAGTTCAGATTGGCCAGCTAGGTCTACATAGAGTTGATAGTCTGTAAAAAGATTAATCCCACGGCTGATGGATTCGATTACCATATGTTCATTTACGGGACATCCATCTTTGATTCCCTGTAAATAAAGAGTGAACAGCCCATCCTGGTTATTGAGTCTTTCAATTTTATCAAAGCCTCTGGGCTGAACAACGACAACGCTCCCGTTAAAGTTGGTCTTCTCATTGAGAATCTGTATTTGCCAGTCAACAAATGCCCTTAAAAAGTTTCCTTCCCCGAACTGAAGTACTTTTTCCGGATAGGAGGCAATATTCTTAAATAAGCTTTTATTTAGTCTCTGCATTTATTAATCCCTCCGTATTTGCACACGTGAACATTTTAATATAAAATTCCCCCATTCTTGTGAATGGGTCTATGTTAATTCACCTTCTTGACAGAGTCTCTAATCATTAGTTCCGAATTAATAAAGATTTTCTCACCCTTTTGCTCGTTATCCTCAATCAAGGACAAGATTTTCTTAGCCCCCTTTACACTGATTTCTTCAATTGGCCGTTTAATCGTTGTAAGCCGTGGCGTCGTATATTGGGAATAGCCAATATCATCAAAACCAAATACAGATACATCGTCCGGCACCTTTAAGTTCCGTGAAAAAATAGCGTTCATCGCCCCAATGGCCATATCATCATTGGAACAAAATACGGCAGTGGGAGGGGTGGAAAGCGAAAGGAGCCTTTCTGCGGCAAGATATCCGCTCCTCATATCATAGTTCCCAACAACCGAGTACTCTTTTCTAGGGGGAATGCCATTTTCAATTAGTGCAGCCAAATATCCATCCTTGCGCTCTTGTGAAGATTTGAAGCCTTGGATTCCTTCAATGATGGCAATATTGCGATGACCGCATTTAATCAAATATTCCACTGCTTGGCGGGAACCTTCTTTATCATTAGATAAGATATTGGTAATTTTATTTTCCTCAATATCACGATTTAGCAC
>JAQSXG010000153.1 GCA_029256785.1 Neobacillus sp. | reverse complement strand
CCGTTTACACACCTGCACTTGAAGATGGCTATGAATATTCTTCCGAGCTTGTGGATGAACCAACTGAATTCGGGAAATACAAACCAGAGAATTTTTTAAAAACATATCAAGGTAAGGTTTCGATGGCTAAGGCGATAGAAGATTCATTGAATGTTCCAGCTGTTTGGCTATTAAATGAAATTGGCCTAGAAAAAGGATTAGATTCACTTAAACGATTTGGCATTCCGGTGGAAAAAGAGGATAAGAACTTAGCGATTGCATTGGGTGGTATGAGCAGAGGTATTTCCCCATTACAATTGGCCAATGCCTACTCTACTTTTCCTAATGAAGGTAAACGAAATGACAGCCACCTCATTCTAAAAATTGTCGGACCAACTGGAAATATTATTGCCGAACACGAAGCGAAATCAACAAAAGTTACTACAAGGACCGTTGCAAATGAAATGACATCGATGCTGCTGAATGTTGTCGAGACAGGAACAGGTAAAAATGCAAATATACCTGGAGTTCAAATTGCCGCAAAAACAGGCACCACCCAACTTCCCTTTGAAGATATTAATGGAACAAAGGACCAATGGATGGTCGGCTATACCCCTAACCTAGTGGGTGCCATTTGGATTGGCTTTGACAAAATCGACCGCGAACATTATTTGCCCAGCAGCAGTACCCAGAATATTGTGCCACTCTTTAAAGAAGTGATGAAGGAATCAATACCTTATTTACCAAAGGAGAGCTTTAACGTTGTATCCGTTAACGACCAGATTGCTGGTAATGGAGAGGAGCAAACGAGAAAAGAAATGAAGGAACAAGCAGAGAAAATCAGCAAAGAACTAAGTGAAAATGCCCAAAAAATCGGTGACACCATTAAAGAAAAAGCCCCTGTGTGGAAAGAGGGTATAGACAAAGCCCTAAACACAATAGGAAAAACTGTTAACTCAATAGTGGAAAAAGTTAAAGGGTTGGGTGAGTAGTCCATGTGTCGATGACGATGGGCTTCATCGACACAACTTCGGATAAAGAAGCCGGATCGGTAACTTAGAGGGCTTCTTAGTGACGCAACTTCGGTAAAAGAAGCCGGACCGGTAACTTAGAGAGCTTCTTAGTGACCCAACTTCGGGAAAGGAAGCCGGAGCGGTAACTAAGGGGGGTTCATAGTTACCCAACTCCGGCAGAGGAAGCCAAGGCGGTAACTAAGAAAGGTTCATAGTGACTCAACTCTGGAAAAGAAAGCCAAAGCGGTAACTTAGAGAGCCTCTTAGTTACCCAACTTCGGATAAAGAAGCCGGACCGGTAACTTAGAGAGCCTCTTAGTTACCCAACTCCAGCAGAGGTAGCCAAAGCGGTAACTAAGAAAGGTTCGTAGTGACTCAACTATGGAAAAGGAAGCCAAGGCGGTAACTAAGACTGCTTATCATCTGATGTTAATTCCATTCTCATATTTAAACGCCTTAAAATGACTAATTCCATCGGAACAGTTCGAACTTTTACGACTTCCATTTTTCACTACCTTTCTCATTTTTTAACACACAAATTAATAATACAGAAGTAACTGATAAAAAAGCATGAATGTTATGTTTCAATTCATTTTAAGAGGTTCCACACTGTATTTATAAAACAAGACACATAGCTTGAAAACAGCTATGTGTCTTGGTAATTTCAATCCATCATTCCAGCAAACCATATTTCCTTTTAAATCTGGTTAAGTTTTTGATCCAGAGGTTTCCGAATAGCAGGAGGAAGAATACATTGGAAATGGCGTGCATGGAGTCGAAAAGCGCACTTCCTGCAAAGTACAGCCATACCGTCTCAATGCTTAGCGGAGTTCCCGATTGAGTTAATGAAAATAATCCCCAGATGTTTGTAATCCAGCCATATAAGAAACCCCAAACAAACCCAAAAAGAAGTTTCCCCCAGACTGATTTCATTAGCATTGTGTTTCTAAGCAGGCCAGCAGTCAATCCAACTAACCCCCATGCAAGCATTTGCCATGGCGTCCACGGTCCTTGACCAAGTACCATATTGGATGCCAGCGCAGCAACGGTACCAATAATCAATCCGCTTTCGGCACCAAAAACCAAACCCGACAGCATAATCACAAATGTTGTTGGCTGGACACTAGGAATACTTGCAAATGGAATTCTACCAACTGCTGCAATCGAAGCAAGAACTGCTAGTAGGACCAATTCCCGCGGTTCGATTTTTCTTTTTTCAAAACGAACCAAAAATAACAACATAGAAACTGTAATCAGACCAAAGCTCAACAATAAATAATGGTCATCCCACATAAAAGTTACCACGAGGAGACCTATTGCCAACAAGACCAGAATAATTGTTACTAGGACTTTACTGGCTCGCATGATCTGAGGACCTCCTCTACGGTAATCATTGAGGAGTCGGGCAAATGACGAAACAGTCTTTGAATCATTGTTGAATAAAAGAAATTTCCTTTGAAAAATTTCTCGGGTACATCCTCTGAGGTAATGCCGCCATGGAACATCATCCCACAACTTGTTGCATGTTGAGCAGCAAATTCCACATCATGTGTAGACATTAAAATGGTTACTCCGTCTTCATTTAGCTTATTAAGAATGGATGCTAAATTTTCTTTTGAAAGTGGATCAAGTCCCTTTGTCGGCTCATCAAGCAAAAGAATCTCTGGTTTTCTAATTAATATACATGCCAGTGCAGCCTTTTGAACTTCCCCTCCACTCAAGTCGTAAGGATGGCTCTTGAGTAGATGTGAAATTCCAAGTTGGCTTAAAAGCTGGTCCACTACCACATAGTCGGTTAGTCCCCACTGCTTCATTATTGCTTGTATTTCTTTTTCAACAGTATCTTGTAGAAAAAATAACTTTGGATTTTGTGGTAAATACCCAACACTTTTCCTATGTACACCTTTTTTCAAGGACTTGTATGGTTTTTGATTGTAAAGTAGTTTTCCACTCTCGGGCTTTAACAGACCGGCAAGCATCTTTAATAATGTCGTTTTACCGGAACCATTTCCACCTAATAAAGCATAAAATTCTCCTTTACCAAGGGAAAGGTTCAGTTCCTTTAAAATAAAATCATTTTTCCGATCATAGCGGAAGTAGACATTTTTTGCTTGAATCCAATCATTCCTCCTGATTGACGCTTTTGGCTTAGAAATAATATTGAAATGAAAAAGTTGTCTTTCCGCCCAGTTTCTCCCTTCCTTAACGGTCAACGGGACGTTTCCCTTGCCATCAACGTTAAAAAATAACGTTGGAATGCTAGGGATGAACGGTTGATTAGGAGTATTCCAAATTTGCCTTACTACCCGCTGCGGTTCTCCATCAAATAATACCTCGCCTTTTTCCATCATCACAATTTGATCGGCTAAGGTGAAAACTTCCTCTAACCGATGCTCCGCAATAATAATCGTCATCCCAAATTCTTCGTTCAATCTTTTAAGCATATCTAAAAATTCACGAGAACTGACCGGATCCAATTGGGCGGTCGGTTCATCTAAAAGTAAAATATCAGGCTGCAATAAAAGAACTGAGGCAAGATTAATTTGTTGCTTTTTCCCTCCTGATAGCTCATGAGTTTTCCTATGCAACAATGACTCTGCGCCAAAGAAATGCACAATTTCTGCCACCCTACTCCGTATTTCATTCGTTGAAAGACCACTATTTTCAAGTCCAAAAACGAGTTCATGGAGAACATCATCGGCAACTACCTGGTTTTCCGGATCCTGAAACACAAAGCCAATCTCGGTTGATAACCCCTTATTTTCTTGAATAGAGGAACCTTTTATTAGGATATCACCGGATAATGTTCCATGTGGCTGGATTTCCTTCTTTAATAATCGGAGAAGTGTACTCTTCCCAGAACCTGACGCACCAAACAAAACAACAAATTGTCCTTTTTCAATAGTAAGTGAAAGGTTCCGAATAGCTGGTTCAGAACTGTCTGGATAAGTAAAATTCACTTCGTTACATTCGATAACCGCCATCGGACCATTGCACCTACTTCTACAAATAATGGGAAGGATAAAAATAATAAATAAAAAATCAAGGTTCTAGCATCCAATAGTGATAACTGCCAGGATTCCATCATTGGATATATCGTTAAATAACCATAGCCTGAGAAGCGTCCAAATAAAGTGCCAGCAAAAATGATCAGTAGATAAACGATCGCGAATACATCCATTCTTCGAAACCGAAAAAAGTCATACGTAGAACGTGGACCTTGACCATAGCCTCTTGCCTTCATTGAATCTGCCGTTTGAATGGCTTCCTCTAAAGAATAGGTCAACAATGTTTGTATATAAAGCATCGCGGTTTGGACTCGGGTCATCCATTTCCCAGTACTCACTGTTATCCCTTTACTTTTCTGAATGACTGAAATCTCTTTTAATCTCCTCTTCATTAACGGAATAAAGCGCATAGTAAGCATAAGAAGAATAGCAAACTGTGGTAGGAATTTGGAAAACAAAAATAATAATTTATTTGGTTTCATAATCACGTTATAAGAGACAAATAAGGCAATAATGCCTAGCATCGAAAGGGCATTCATTCCTCCATAAGTAATTGCTTCTAATGTAACCTTGTGTTGTCCCACCTCAAACAATACATACCTTCCTCTTTCATTAAAAAGAGGATTCAGAATCGTTATTAATAGGCCCATTGAAAGGAATAACCATAGCCAACTCCGAATCCCTTTTAGACGATCATGAGCATAGTTGATTGCAAAGATAACGAGAAACCCGATAATTAAGAATACAGGATGAAGCATAAAAATGATTAGTGCCAATGATCCAGCATAAAATAGGAAGGATACCAATGGGTGAAATCGCTCAAACCTATTTTCCATCACCTTGTTCCCCAAACATTATTCGGTATAATAGCATTCAATCCGATCACCGTCTTTGACTTTAATCGTACCAATGCTTTTAGAGATACTAACACTATTCAGTTCAAAAACCCAGCCACTCTTTGCACCATAATCAAACTCGTAAAAATTATCGATCCCTTCAACATAAGCCGTAGCCCCACTTCCACGTGTTTCTCTTTGGATATTATGTTGCTCTGTCGCATTTTTTAATACATCGAATGCCGTATCCCCATCTTTAAAACTAATTTTCGTTGGAGCTAAAATCGTTCCGCGATCTTTTGGTCCTACAATCGAAAAAGTCACAGTAGCTACAGGCTTTGGGTTCTCCGGTTTGGTAGTTGGCGGATCACTAGGTGGAGTACTTGGCTGAGTGACTGGTGTTTTACCTGTTGTTTCCGGTGGAGTAATCGGTGTCGTAACAGGTTTTTCGGATGAACTGCTTGGACTTTCTTCTACTGCATTCTTAGCAGGTTTTTCTACTTCCACCTCAGGTTTACTTTCAGTTTCTGGTGTCAAAGAAGCAGTAGAATTTGTGGTCTCCTCATGTCCTTCCTGTTTATCCTCAATCTTATCTTCTTTTTTTACTATTTCACTTGCCTTCTCTTCTTTTTTTCCTGCATTCGCTTTATCTTCCCCTGTACTGCCACAGCCAATTAAACTAAAAGTTAACAGGATTACAAAAAGTAAGACAAATGTTTTAGCTATTCTTTGCATGTTAGTCCTCCCTTCGGTTCCCTTCTGGAAAGAATACAGGAGGGAACCTTAGAATTAGTTATGCTTCTCTCTTACTTTGCATAATGTAATAAACCATCATCCCAGAAAGTAACAACAATAACCCTACTAAAAGGAGATTAAAGGTGTCAGTTGCCGTATTTGGCAATATGTGTCCATCTGATTTCGGTTCGTTAGGTGTTTGTTCGGCCTCTGGTGTTTCTGCTACTGGCGCCTCGGTATCAGGCTGTTGTTCAATTAATGGTAGTTTATATAACGAGCCCTTTCCCTGTGTATATAGCTGGTAAGCGACTAACGCTTGAATTCCTTGTGGTGTGGACATCGTGTCACTTTCATCACCGCCCATCCAATCAAAGCCTCCATCTGCATTTTGGAAGGTTAGTAAAAACTGGACTAAACCACTATTATCTTTTACAAATAACTCACTATTTGCATCAATTCCTAATGCAGAAAGTGCGATAATTACTTGGGCTGCTGTTGAGCTATTATCAATCTTAGAAGCTTGAAATTGTTCTGCTAGGTATTGGACAGCAGCATCTACATTTTCTTTCACACCCGATTGTTCCTTGTATGGAGCTAAAGCTGCCACAATCATTCCGGTTGTGTCGATGTCACTTGTTGCACTTTCATCCCATGCCCAGCCACCATCTTGGTTTTGTCTTTCCAAGAGATAAGAAATAAGTTTTTCTCTCGTCCAAAGAGCAGTTTCAGGAATCTCAAAATTTGCACTATCAAAAGCCAATAGTGCATATGCTAAACCAATTAATCCCTGTTTAGTTACATCTGCTTGGTAAATCTCTTTAATTAGATTATAACCTTCAATATTTGTAGGATCTCCCCCAGCGGCTAGAATCGCTAACGTATATCTTTCTGTATCAGTAATCTTTCTAAATTTACCTTGTTTTTCAATTACTAACTTTTTATAGTCATTTAAATAGCTCGCTGGAATTTCCTTGCCCGCTTGTTTCATGGCTAAAAGTGTCCATTCATCTACTTGTTTATTTTGAAAATAACCAGTTACCTGATCAATGGCAGTTTTAAGTATTTCTGGAGAAATAGGCGTAACCCCAGGAGCCACAGTTTCAGTTTCTTCTCCCCACGACTCATATTGGAAAGTAATCTGATCTCCTTTTTTAAGAACATAACTGTCAGCGTCGCTATCATTAGGTACACCATTAACGAAAAGAGTCTTGTAATTCACTTTTTCTGCACCAACAAATATTTTTAATAATTGAAGTGCAGTAGGTTCACCAATAAAACCAACATAAGCATTTGAAGGAACAAGATCCTCATTATTCTCATTTACAACTTTTACAGAGACGCTAGAAGTAGGGGCATTCCAATTGACATAAGTGAATGTTAACTGGTCTCCTTTTTGAACCTCGTAGCTATCATAGTTAACCTGTGAGGAAATCCCATTGATATAAAAAGACCAAAAATGCTCATCTTTCACTTCGGAATTTTTAATACGATTGATAGATGCTCCCCATTTTGAATAAGCAATATCAATCTCACCATTCACGGCCCTTGTTAGAGCATCTAAAGCATTTTCACCCTCAGTAAATTGTATGGGTAGGTCCAGAACGGACTCCCCATTTATCACATGGATTGTCACATTATCCGCTTGTACTGCTGCACTTACCTGTGGATGAAACCCACCAAATACTACAGTTACCATTAGAAGTAGCGATAATAAAAACTTCATTTTCCCCTTATTCATTCTAATATTTCTCCCCTATTCATTATTTTCCATAAAAAAATCCCCCTAATTAGGAGGAGGAGTTTCGTACGTTAAGGAAAAATCGTTAACAACCGGTTTTTGCTTAACACTCTCCTATCCGCGTAGGTTGTTGGTGTCAAAAACAGGCAGGTTTCCTGGCTCATGATCATTGCTCCCTATGCCTTCCCATCGAATTCGACAGTGACATTTATAGGTTGCTCCCATTTACAGTGGCGGGACCGCGTTGGCTTTTACCAACTTCCCTTTTAAGCTTTAGTCGTTAACAACTAAGCACCTGTTTTTTAAATCTATTTTTTTATGTTGTGTCTATTATATAAATAACCTATTAATTTGTATATGCTTTTGCTTATTTTTCACAATATCGACAGGGATAGAAAAATGTATGCCTTCTATTTTTTATGTGAGTGCTATTGCTCTATACTCCTGCAGAGGTTAGCCATTTCAATTGCTGATGTTGCTGCGTCCCAGCCTTTATTCCCTGCCTTTGTACCAGCCCTCTCGATTGCCTGCTCAATCGAGTCAGTCGTTAACACTCCAAAAATCACTGGAATTCCGGTGCTTAAATTTAATGCAGAAACACCTTTTGCTACTTCATTACACACATAATCAAAATGTGGAGTCGAACCGCGAATGACGGTTCCTAATGTAATAACTGCATCATACTTTTTGCTATTTGCCATTTTCTGAGCAATTAGAGGGATTTCAAATGCGCCGGGAACCCATGCAATATCTACGTCTGCTTCGCTAATTCCATGTCTCTTTAGTGCATCCTGTGCACCGCCCAATAATTTGCTTGTAATAAATTCATTAAAACGTCCGACAACGATTCCTACCTTTAATCCTGTACCAACTAAATGTCCTTCAAAAAGATTTCCCATGATAAATCCTCCTATTTATTGTTTCTTATTTTGAATAATATTTTCTAAACTGTCATTCTTTTTTCGATATTCAATGATATCTTTAATCGTAATTATCTTTACATTTAATTCATTCGCAACTTTTCGTAATTGCGGAACCCTGGCCATTGTTCCATCGGCATTCATAATCTCACAAATTACCCCTGCAGGTACTGCACCGCAAAGTCTTGCTAAGTCTGTTGCCGCCTCAGTGTGTCCAGTTCTTCTTAACACACCACCTTTTTTTGCAACCAGTGGAAAGATATGCCCTGGCCTTTTAAAATCAGATGGTTTAGAATCAGGATCAATCATACTTAACACTGTCGCTGAGCGCTCAAATGCAGAAATACCAGTGGTTGAGAACTTATGGTCTATACTCACTGTAAAAGCCGTTCCATGTGTGTCTGTATTATTAGCTACCATTTGATATAAATCTAACTTTTGCGCGAGCTCCTCTTCAATAGGAACACAGATTAAACCTCTACCATGTGTGGCCATCAAATTAATTAAATCAGGTGTCGCTTTTTCAGCCAATGCAATAAAATCTCCTTCGTTTTCCCTATCCTCATCGTCACATACAATAACTACCTTGCCATTTTGTAAATCAATTAACGCCTCTTCAACGGTATTAAACATTTTGCAATTCCCCTTTCAATTGCCAAAATCATGATTCAATTTAAGCAAAACCGTTTTCTTCCAAAAATTGAGTAGTGATTCCCTTTGTGCCTTTTTTATTTTGGATACCTGCAGCGAGACCTGTTAGAAAATGACCAACATATTTACCAATCATATCGCATTCTAAATTAACAATATCTCCTGGACCTTTTAGACCAAGGATGGTTTCAGATAAAGTATGGGGAATAATTGATATCGTAAAACTACTTTCGCTAATACCAAAAACAGTTAAGCTTGTCCCGTCAATTGCAATTGATCCCTTTAAGATAACGTACTTAAGCGTTTCCTGGTCCGCTTCAATCTCATAATAAACAGCATTTTCTACCTGTTTTTTACTTATTATGCAGCCGGTACCATCGATATGACCTGAAACGAAATGACCGCCGAAACGGCCGCCTGCAGCCATTGCTCTTTCTAGATTTACTTTAGTACCGCGTCTAACGATACTCAAGCTGGTTGCTTTTACCGTCTCAGGCATAACATCTACCGAAAAGTAGTTACCAGAATAGGAAGTGACTGTTAGGCAAACTCCATTAACAGCTATACTATCTCCAAGGTGAACATCATTTAAAATGTTTTTAGCTTCGATTGTTAGAACAAATGAATCCCCTGCACGTTGGATCGATGATACTATACCAATTTCTTCAATAAT
>JAQSXG010000152.1 GCA_029256785.1 Neobacillus sp. | reverse complement strand
ACGAGTCAAATTCGACATTCATTAGTTCATATATCCGCGAAAATTCTTTTAGCGACTCATCACGGAACCACTTCCATAACTCCAATGCCTCCCTATCACCATCCTCAAGTCTCTTAAACCAATTCCGTCCTTGCTCCACTAGTGCCGGATCCATTTCCGCTTCCTCATGAAATTTAACATAGAGTGTTAACAGTTCTTTAATTGGATTTTGTTTGACTTTTTCAGGATTTCCCCAAAGCTTATAAGCGGTAATCAATTTTCCAAACTGTGTTCCCCAGTCACCAATATGATTAATTCTTATAGGTTTGTATCCGCACTTTTCGACGATATTTGCTAATGCATTGCCAATCACTGTCGAACGCAAATGTCCCATCGAGAACGGCTTGGCAATATTAGGGGACGACATATCAATCGTTACATTTGCACCATTACCTATATTTAACGCACCATAATTATCCTTTATCTCATTGATTTGTTTTACTATTTCCTCTGATACCAGCTGTTTATTCAAAAAGATGTTTAGGTATGCCCCGACAACTTCTACCTTTTCAAAGATAGGGGATTGGATCTTTTCGCTAAGCTCTTGTGCAATGGTGGTTGGAGATTTCCTTTTCTTCTTCGCTAATGTAAAACATGGAAAGGCTAAATCCCCATGCGTTTGACTTTTTGGTTTTTCGATTAGCAGTTCTAGTTCCTGCACTTCGATTTCACGCTCTAGTGCGACGAATAATATCTCAGCTAACTCTTGCTTATAATTCATCCTTGTTAACCTCCTATTTTCTTAAAAGCTCTTTTCTCAAACTTTGTTGCTATTTAGAATTGGATTATGGGTCATTAAGCTTTTTTCTCTTATATAAGGCAGATTTTTTAGAGAAAAGAGCTTGTAAACTTTATTCGAAGTACCAAATAGCTATTTAAACGTAAAAACCGACTTTTGGGTTTTTACAACAATCTTTACGAAAACAGCCTTCTTAAAAAAAACAAAAAACTCCCGTCTCTATATGAAGAGACGAGAGTTCAACTCGCGGTACCACTCTACTTGTTCAATTAAGAACCAGCTTAGCTTGTTAACGGAGGTTTCTCCGGCTTACCCTACTATTTTCAAGTAAGCATCTCAAAAGTGCGCTTCGTAATCTGCAAAAAGTGTCAGGCTCACACCACCCCCGACTCGCTACGACCTCACAGAAAACTACTCTCTTTATCATTGATTTTTCTGAATGATTTGATGCTATTATACTGAATACTATGGTATTTTTCCAGTCATTATTGATTAAATTTTCCATTGTGGAAATCCTAAGCTTAAAGGAGGGAAAAATTATGGCTCGAAGAAATAAAATTCTCGTCCCGGAAGCAAGAGCCGGACTAGATGAGTTAAAGGCAAAGGTTGCCCATTCAGCAAAACCAGAGGATGCAAAGTTTGAAGCAGCCGAAGAAATCGGAGTTCCGTTGAAAAAAGGATATAATGGACAACTTACCTCTGAACTAGCAGGTAAGGTCGGCGGCAGACTTGGTGGAAGCATGGTTCGTGAGCTTGTTAAGATGGCTCAGGAAAGTATGATGAAGAAACGTTTATAGTGGAGTCTGTGATGGTGACCATTTGATTAGAAAATTCATGTTTGCGGTCATCATGAGGCGGTTATGGTGACCGTCTGTTTGAAAATATCTTGTTTCCGGTCATCATGAGACGGTCATGGTGATCGTCTGTTTGAAAATATCTTGTTTCCGGTCATCATGAAGCTGTCATGGTGACCGTCTGTTTGAAAATATCTTGTTACCGGTCATCATGAGGCTGTCATGGTATCGTCTGATTGAAAATACCCTATTTATGGTCATCATGGACTGAAATAAAACTGAAAACCTAGCAGTTGAAATACCTAATGAAATTTCACCAATAATGCCTAACCAGTTATAACAGTATTAAAGTAAGAATACTTCCCGTGTCCTGTTAATTTATAGTGTTTTAATAAAATCCTTCTAATTGTTTTTTTCGAGTCCACAACCTTACACCAATCATGAATCATATTAGTAGTAATTCTATGCTTTGGAAAAAGGAGAATTAACTCTTCAGTACAACGTAAAACAGCTAATTCAATAGGTTCTTCGGATCCACAAGTCATACACCTTATTCGTCTCTCACCACAAACCACATCAAAAGAGTCGCAAACCCCACATTTACACCCCTTCCGCAGTCCTTCATACTCATAAGTCGGTACCTGACTAAATGGGGAATCTGTGATATGCGCATTAAGTAAAGAATCTGCAATTTTACGGTGATTTCCGTTTAAGGTGGATGGTTTCATGCTCAAGCTCTTTATAAAGTTAGGTAATTGTGGTGAATGAATAATTTGCTCGTTTTGAGGAGCTTGATATAGGAAGAATTCAGGGTGGATAAAAATGAGATTGCCTTCTATCGGCAAATCGAAGCCTTGTTTTTGGAGTAATTGCCGGAGTAAGGTTTCACACCGTTGTAGCTGGTGAAAAGGATTTGTAATCTCCTTATTGTTTTTACATACGTAGAAACCTTCCTCTTTATAGTAATAATCCCCCTCATAGGTCTTTATTTCGCAGATGATAATCGCCATTTGTGCAATGAGTAAGCTGTCAATTTGAAAGGTTGTATTGTTGCTTTTAAGCAGCAAGTCATTCAAAATATAGAATTTACTATCCAGACTGTTTGTCAATGTGTCGAACTTCACTTCTCCCTCATAACCTTTCTTCAGGTTTAAATAATGCTGTTTTTCTTCTGCTGACAAATTCATTCGGTAATATAATGATTTCATCGTTTTATATTCCTTCGATTCTGTTCGAATTTTTAAAGGCATATTCCACTCCCTTTCTAGAGTTCTATCTTTATTTTATAAAAGTATAGACGAATAAGCTTATGGAGAATTTGTGAAACTTCGTGGTTGAATTTCCACGCGGTAAAACAATTCAGAAAATTATTGACAACTTACAATAGTAAGTGTTAAAATCTTCCTCTGTGACTCAAAAAGAGGAGGGGAATAGGATGATTAATGTTGAAGGAATCAGTAAATCATTTAGGGTAGCGAAGCGCTCAACTGGCCTATTACAAGCAACAAAATCGCTCTTTTATCGAGAGCATACCACTGTTGAAGCGTTGAAAAACATTTCTTTCACTATCAATCAAGGGGAGATTGTCGGCTATATCGGTCCAAATGGCGCAGGAAAATCAACAACGATTAAAATCATGAGTGGAATACTCGTACCTGAACAAGGGAAATGCACCATTATGGGTTACACACCTTGGAAGGAACGCACGCAATATGTAAAAAATATCGGGGTAGTTTTTGGTCAACGTTCGCAGCTTTGGTGGGACGTCCCTGTTATCGATTCTTTCGAACTTTTAAAAGATATTTATAAAGTTCCTCTAGAACAATATAAATCTACAATTAATCTGCTGATTGAAACACTTGAATTGCAAGGCATTATCCATACACCCGTCCGTCAATTAAGCTTAGGACAACGGATGCGCTGTGAGATTGCCGCTTCCCTCATTCATAGTCCTCAAATTTTATTTTTAGATGAACCAACTATTGGTCTTGATGCTATTTCAAAAATCGCGGTCCGTCAATTCATCAAAACCATTAATAAAGAAAAGGGTGTCACTGTTATTCTTACGACTCACGATATGAGTGACATTGAAGCATTAGCTGATCGAGTTCTTTTAATTGGTAAGGGGAGTTTATTGTATGATGGAAATTTAGAGGAGATGAGAAAGCGGTTTGGAGCACAAAAAATCATTACGGCAGATTATCGGAAACACCAAAAACCACTAGATATTCCCGGAACTACCATTCTTTCCTGGTCACCCGAACGTGCGATACTCGGTGTAGATACAGACCAGATTCGCACCTCTGAGGTTATCACTCAACTGTCGGCAAGAGTCGAATTATTGGATGTCACTATCGAAGCACAGCCAATAGAAGAAACAATCCTCCAGCTTTATAAGGAGTTTCAGATATGAGTGTCTACTTATCCGTTTTAAAGCTACGACTATTAAATGGGATGCAATATCGAGCGGCAGCACTTGCTGGGGTGGCGACACAGTTCTTCTGGGGATTTATTGCGATTATGGTTTTCCAAGCTTTCTATGAACATGCCACTAAAACTCCACCCATCTCATTACCAGAATTAATTACTTACATATGGTTACAACAGGCTTTTTTAACTTTTATTATGCTTTGGTTTCGTGATAATGAGTTATTTGATTTGATAACTAGCGGGAATATCGCTTATGAGCTTTGTCGCCCAACAGGTATTTATGGCTTTTGGTATGCAAAGCTTCTCGCCCAACGGTTATCGAGTGCCATATTACGCTGTTTTCCTATACTCATCTTTGCTTTATTCTTGCCTGAACCGTATAACCTAACGATTCCGCCTAGCTTCACCACGTTTCTATTATTTGTCGTGACACTTCTAATTGGATTATTACTTTTAGTAGCCATTTCAATGTTTATTTATATATCTGTCTTTGTAACTCTTTCTCCCGTAGGATCACTATTAGTGTTTGGCGTAATTGGGGAGTTCTTTGCCGGATTAGTCATTCCTGTACCATTAATGCCATTATGGTTGCAAAAAATCGCTTATTTCCTACCGTTTCGCTGGACGGCTGATTTTCCATTTAGGGTCTATTCAGGTCACATCTCACAAAATGAGGCTATAATCGGGATCGGCATACAGCTTGTCTATTTGGTTGCTCTCGTTTGGTTAGGAAGACTTGCTCTTAATGGTGCGTTAAAAAGAGTCGTTGTACAAGGAGGGTGAATTCAGTTGAAACTATACGGTAAGTATCTACTAATTCTTTTTAAATCTCAAATGCAGTACCGGACCTCTTTTTGGCTGTTATCATTGGGACAGTTTTTTATTCCGTTTACTGTCTTTGCTGGTCTTTACCTACTATTTGAACGGTTCGGCCAAATCAAAGGTTGGCACTTTTTCGAAGTGGCTCTCTGCTTCGGTATTATCCATATGGCATTTGCGATTAGTGAATGCTTTGCACGTGGCTTTGATACCTTTTCCAGTCTTGTCGTCAATGGGGAGTTTGACCGAATACTCGTTAGACCACAAAGTACATTCATTCAGGTGCTCGGATCGAAATTTGAGTTTACGAGATTCGGAAGGCTACTCCAAAGCGGGTTTGTTTTAGTTTGGGCTTTGACTAATCTACCGATTGAATGGGGATTGATTAAAGGGCTAACCCTTCTGTTTATGATTACTAGTGGGGTTCTTATTTTTACCGGCATCTATATGTTAGCCGCCACCATGTGTTTTTGGACCATCCAGGGGCTTGAAGTCGCAAATATCTTTACCGATGGTGGCAGAGAGATGGCGCAATATCCATTAAATATTTATCATAAGTGGGTCGCTCGCTTTTTTACCTATGTCATCCCCTTTGGGACAGTAAATTACCTGCCATTACAATTTATCCTCGGAAAAAGTGATGGGAATGAGTATATATATATGATGATTCCTCTCTTGGGTTGCCTGTTTATCCTGCCATGTTTTCTAGTTTGGCAGTTTGGTGTTAGGCATTATCGATCGACTGGTTCTTGATTAAATAAAGATTGAAAAATACTCTGTAACATCCATGAGGACTACTTTTCCATTTTTTCAATTGAAGTAGGCTTCATGGGACCTCCATGAGGACTACTTTTCCGATTTTTCGATTGAAATGGTCTTCATGGGACCTCCATGAGGACTACTTTTCCATTTTTTCGATTGAAGTAGGCTTCATGGGACCTTCATGAGGACTACTTTTCAATCCCCACCCAAAAAATGATCACCTTGATCCACCTCCCTGCCAACTACCTACAAAAAAGCCCTACAAGACGAATACTCACCTTGCAGGGCCTGACTTACTTATTAGTTTTCTTCGACTTCTCTGCGGTTTTTCTTGAAGATCTTCGATAGGATTTCATAAACGATTGGTACAACAATTAATGTTAATAATGTCGAACTTGCTAAACCACCGATTACGGTAATACCAAGACCTTTCGAGATTAATCCGCCACCGCCTGTGCCAATTGCTAATGGGATTAAGGCACCAATTGTTGCTAGTGCTGTCATTAGGATTGGACGAAGACGTGTGGCTCCAGCTTCTAGAACCGCCTCACGCATTGTCATACCATCACGTTCCATATGAATGATCCGGTCGACCAGTACGATGGCGTTCGTCACGACGATACCGATTAACATCAAGAGACCCATCATAACCGATACAGAGATCGTTTCACCGGCAATTAACAGTCCGACAAATGAACCAATAACCGCAAATGGTAATGAGAATAGAATCGCAAATGGTGCGACACCTTCACGGAAGGTTACAACAAGGATGAAGTAGACGATTGCGATTGCTGCAAGCATCGCCATACCAAGCTGTGTAAATGTCTCATTCATATCTGCCTGAACACCGGCAACGCCGATTTCGACACCTTTAGGTAACTCTAATTTATCAATAGCTTTCTCTACTTCTGATGTTGCTTTTGAAATATCATCACCAAGGATGGTTCCTGAAACGGTAGCATAGTATTCACCTTTACTACGTGCCAGTGTGTTAAGGGTTGTTCCTTTTTCAACTGTTACAAGTTCAGAAAGTGGCATCGTTGTACCAAGTGCTGTCTGTACTTGTGTAGCTAGAATATCGTCAATTGATTTTGGTTGCGCAGCTTGCTCTTGCTGAACAATTACTTCTAATTCATTACCATCTTTTTCAACAGTTGTTAATACTTCTTGTGTGTGAATTGGGCTTAACATCATAATAATCTGCCCCGTTGTTAAACCATATTGCAACAACTCATCTTGCTCTACATTAAATGTATACTCTACGTACGCTTCTTCAGCGCTTGAAGATACATCCTCTAATCCGTCATTTTTACTCATAACGCCTTCTACCATTTTTACAGCGTCATTTAGTTTATCTAAATCTTCACTATAAAAAGTGTAGCTAACTTCATTTGTTGACATTGACATTGCTGAAAAATCTTGGCTCTTCCATTCCCCTGTTTGGCCAATATTGAACACATATTCTTCAATTTCCTCGCGTGCAGCTGGGAAGTCATCCATTTCTGGATCAAAGATTAAGTACATTAATGCACCGCTTCCTCCACCACCCATCATTGCTGCCATTGGGTCGCCATCTTCCATTACAGATAATTGAACAATATCAATATCTTTACGTTTTAGTAATTCTTCTTCTACCGATTCAATATTTGCTAATGTCTCTTCCATTAGCTCGCCTGCTTTAGGCGTATATGTTAAGTACATTACCTTTTCTTCTTCACTACCTAAGAAACTAAATCCGATTAGTGGCGTTAATGCCAAGCTACCCGCTAGTAAAACAACAGCGGTAACGGATGTAATCACTTTATGGTTAAGTGTCCAGCCAAGGACTCCTTTATACCAGTTTGCTAGCTTACCCACTTCTTTATGGCTGCTTTCTGTTTTAGCACTGTATAGCTTTTTCTTAAATAAGAAGTGTGATAATGCTGGTACGATCGTGATTGCCACAATTAGTGATGCACCAAGTGCAAACGTCATTGTTAAGGCAAACGGCATGAATAGTTCTCCGACCATTCCGCCAACAAAGATAAGTGGTGCGAAAACCGCAACAGTTACGAGCGTAGAAGAAAGGATTGGTTTGAACATTTCAATCGTCGCTTCACGTACAAGTGCACGTCCTGTTAGTTTCTCTTCTTTTAGATGTAGACGACGGTAAATATTTTCGACAACGACTATCGAGTCATCAATTACACGACCGATGGCAACCGTAATTGCACCAAGCGTCATAATATTTAACGTAATATCCATCCAGTTTAATAGCAATAAAGCCATGAAAATAGAAACTGGAATCGACACGATTGAAATAATCGTTGATTTAAAGTCACGTAAGAATAAAAGAATAACTAATATAGCAATTAAACCACCGAATAATGCTTTCTCAATCATTGTTGTAACCGATTCTACAATAGGCTCCCCTTGATCGAGTGATACATCAATGACAAGGCCATCAATTTTTTCCTCTTGTTCTTCGATTAGATCCTTTACACTGTTAACAACATCAACCGTGTTTGCCTCTTGACCTTTAACAATTTGAATTGTGATAGAATCTTCCCCGTTCGTACGTGAAACAGATTGTACTCTACCAACTACATCAACTTTAGCCACATCACTAAGTTTTACAAATGGTAAGGGTTGTGTTTCTGACGGTGTGACCGGAATAAGCATTCCCTTCAACTCATCAGCAGTCATGAACTTGCCATCGATTGCTACAGCTTGTTCACCTTCTTCAAACTCATAAAGACCTAATGAAACCGCTAAGTCACTCGCTTGAATCATTTGCTTCACTGTATCTTCCGTTAAGCCAAGTTCAGCCATTTTTGCGTCATTATAAGTAAGTTCTACTTCTTCAATATGTTGTCCTGTGATGGTTGCAGAGGCAACACCATCAATTTTCTCGATTTTCGGAAGGATGATTTCCTCTACTGTTGAGGTTAATTCAACAATATCCTCTGTTGTACTACTGATACTTAGAGCAACAACAGGCATCATATTCATACTAATCGCTGTTATGATTGGTTCCTGTGCACCTTCAGGTAAATTAATTGTTTCTAACGCGGACCTTAGTGCACGATTCGCCTCGTCCATGTCTTCACCATATTCATATTCCACTTGAAGACTTGCCATGTTGGCATTGGAATTTGAATAGACAGATTTGACACCTTCAAGGTTTTCTATCGCCTTCTCTAATGGTTTAGAAACATCTTCCATCACCTTTTCAGGAGTAGCTCCAGGATATACATCCATAACCATTAAGTATGGAATCGAAATATCTGGTATCGTCTCCATATTCATTCGTGTACCTGAATAAATACCAGATACAGTGATGATAATTGTTAGTAGCCAAACGGCTAATTTATTTTGCAAAACAAAATTGACTAAACCCTTCACACTTACACCTACCCTTTATTGACTTATTAAGCTCATTTCCTTATAATAATGACTAATCGGTCATTTGTCAACAAAAGACCTTAGGAGCGATAAATAATATGGTTAAACAACAGTTAATTATGGAAAAGGCTTTAGAACTTTTTGCTAAGCAAGGTTTTGAAGCTACATCTGTCCAACAAATAACAGAACATTGTGGTATTTCTAAAGGTGCCTTCTACTTATCATACAAGTCAAAGGACGAATTAATCTTAGCACTGATTGACCATTTCATGGTTCAAGTTATTTCAGATATTGACTATACAGTCAGAAACACAACTAGTGATGAACTTTTATACAATTTTTATTACGCAACATTTACATCTTTCTACAAGCATGCTGATTTTGCCAAAATACTTATTAAGGAACAAATGCATTCTTTTAATGAGGAACTTCTTTCAAAAATGCATGCTTATGATAGATTAAATGAGCAAATTATCTTATCGCTGATTGAACGCTTGTACGGTGATGAGGTTCAACCAATTAAATACGATTTAATTTATTGTATAAAAGGCTTTATGAGCACTTATTCGCATTTATTTTTGTTCTTTAAT
>JAQSXG010000151.1 GCA_029256785.1 Neobacillus sp. | reverse complement strand
GCAATGCAACGTATCTTTACCAAGCAAGTGTTGATGTTAACCTTGAAAAAAAACTGTTTGCTATAACAAATAATGCTGATTTTTCAGAACAAGCGATCTATCAAAAACTACAATCCGAAGTACAGGAATTTCTTCAAGGAGTTATGTCCGAGAACTGATTCAGAGGAAAAACTAATAAAGAAGCATAGTTAAAGGATAAGGAGACCCCTTATCCTTTTTTGCTTGAGTTGTTTTTCAATATTTTTAGAACGGGAGCAAAGGGTTGGATTGCTTTAGTTTGGAAGTAATTTTTAAAAGGATCTCCTTGCTTTTGAATCCGTTTTAGTGCATTTGCCATAGTAAAGGTTTTAGGATCGAGTTTCTGGTGAACTTCCTCCCAATAAAGCGGTGTCGCCACCCCTGCATGTTCATTTCCTCTCATAGAATAAGGGGCAATGATTGTTTTACCTTCACCATGCTGTACATAATCGACGTAGAGTCTACCTCCGCGTTTTTTTTTCATTCGTTCAATAGTAAAAGAGTCAGGATCTTTTGAGATTAAGTAATCAGCAATAAAGCTGGTAAATAGACGGGTATCATCAAATGAGAAAACATTTTCCTGTAAAGGGATATAGATCTGTAACCCTTTATTACCTGACGTTTTGATAAAACCAATCATGTTTAATTGATCAAGAACTTCCTTTATCATGATGGCAGCTTTTATGGCTAAGCGGAAATCTTCCTTGGATGGTGGATCTAAGTCAAAGACAATTTCGCTCGGTCCCTTACTGCTAATGGTTTGGAATGGAATATGATATTCTATTGCCAATTGATTTCCTAGCCAGATCAGTGTTTTAAGGTTGTTGCAAACAATATAATCTATAGGATCATCGTGGTGTGTGTGAACAAATTCCGGAGCATATTCTGGACAATTTTTTTGGTAAAAAGGTTCCCCAAACATCCCATGCGGATATCGTATCACTGTTAGCAATCTGTTTTCTAGGAACGGTAGCAAATATGGTGCTATTTCCCTTAAATATAGTATATAATCCGCCTTCTGGATATCGTGATCCTTCCATAGTGGTTTGTCAGGGTGTGTTATCTCCAAATCTGCCGGTAAGTTCTTTTGTTTAAATAAAAAATCTTCATATGTACAGGCTATTGGCTCCAATTCAAAGCGGAATCGATTAAAATGTGGTTCCCGCAACTGATTTTCATAGAGCTCTAAATATTTCACTTCAAGGCAAATAGCTGGATTAACATAAATAAATTGCTTATCCTCAGTAACCATATTTTGTTTGATGGTCTGTTGAAGAGCAGCCTTTTCATCTGGCTTGAAGCCAAATAACACTTGGCCAATGCCGTGTATCTGATTATCTTTATACACACCAACGTAAAAGTATCCATTCGTTTTATCATATGAAGTGATAAAGCAGTTAACATATTTAAAATTTTTATACTTCAACCATTGTAATGTCCGCTTTCCTTCCTCCCATATGCTGTTCTTATGTTTTGCTATAATACCTTCGCCGTCATGTAAAACAACCTTTTCCCAAATATAATGAAAATCATTATTGGGCTCAACATACTGAAGCAATTGTTCACTGTAAGGGTCAGCGGTAGTTGATAGCTCTATTTTATTAAAAAAATCTTCTAGTGCATGCTTGCGCTTATCGTAAGGAATAGAACTCAGTTTTTTACCGGTAAGCATGAGGAGATCAAACACCATTAAACGGCAAGGGGATTTAGTTGCTGTTTCGGCAATTTTTTTAGCAGACTTTAAACGCCCCCTAACTTGAACGGCTGAAAAATTTGATTTATAAGGGTTCTCGAGAAATACTAACTCGCAATCGAGCTTAATTGGCAGAAATGGCTTGTATTGTTCTTCATGGTTCATTAGATATTCATTAATTTCAGGAAACTGTGGTAACAATGGATTTCCATTCCGGCTAGTTATCTCAATTCCGCTTGAATCCCATTCTAACATTGCACGAAAACCATCATATTTAACCTCGTACAGCCAATCTGGATGAATCGATAAATCAAATGTTAGACTAGGCAGCATCGGTTTCATAGGTAATTTCCTTTCTTTTTTCTTATTTTATGACATTTCATTTAGAATCATCCTTTACCATTTGTTTTTACGAATGATAAGGCCTAAATAACACAAGCTATTAACAAAAAGATTGGAGAATAATCTATGCATACAATGTGGAAAGGAAGCATCAGCTTTGGACTAGTAAATATCCCGATTAAGCTGCATACTGCAACGGAAGATAAGGATATTAAACTTCGGACCCTCCATAATAAATGTCATGCCCCAATTAAATATGAAAAAATTTGCTCTGTTTGTGAAGAGGAAGTAAAACCAGAGGAGATAGTTAAGGCGTACGAATATACAAAAGGGAAATTTGTTGTACTTGAGCATGATGATCTTGAAAAACTTCAAAAGGAAAACGAAGATAAGGCCGTAGAAATTATTGACTTTGTAAAAATGGAAGAAATTGATCCAATTTATTATGACCGTAGCTACTATATGTCGCCAAATGAAGGGGGAGGTAAAGCATATTCCTTACTTCGGAAGGCTCTACAGGAATCACAAAAGGTTGGATTGGCAAAAATCATTATCCGTTCCAAGGAACAGCTCGCGGTTATTCGGGTTTATGATAATACATTAATTATGGAAACCATCCATTATCCTGACGAAGTACGCAGTGCAGGTGACGTACCGAATGTACCGGCAGAGGATAAAGTGACCAAGCGTGAATTAGATACAGCCATCCTGTTAATTGATCAACTGACCACTAAATTTGAGCCAGAAAAATATACGGATGAATACCGTTCGGCCTTGTTAGAACTAATTGAATCAAAACGAACGGGAAAAGAAACAGTAACGGCAGCTACCAAAGAGGTTGCGTCAAATGTTACCGATTTAATGGCAGCTTTACAGGCATCCATTGATCGAACAAAGCCACAAGATAAGGTGAAACCTAAAAAGGCAGCCGCTCCAAGGAAAAAAGCAGTACCAAAGGTTAAAAAAGAAGCATAATGTTAATACAAAACCGATTCAAAGACTGAATCGGTTTTGGTTCCACAGATTAGTATCGATATTATTGGTTCAATTTCCTTAGTGAACAGATGTACTTATAATCCATACCTATTCATAAGATACTTATATATGGAAAAAACGGGGGAGAGGCTATGGCTTATAATGTGCTCTTGTTTGCAGATCCAGGTATTGATGATTCCTTTGCAATAATGTACGCCTTACTTAATCCACAAATTAATTTGGTTGGAATTGTCAGCGGATATGGTAATACACCTAAAGAGCAATCTGTTGAGAATACAGCCTATTTGATTAATCTAAGTGGGCAAAATAATATTCCAATTATTGCTGGTGCTGCAGGTCCATTATCAGGTGAACCAATAGTGTATTATCCAGAGATACATGGGGAGGAAGGACTTGGTCCAATCAAACCGCCTGACACATTAAAAAGTGTAGAAATTTACGATATAAACAAAATCCTAGAGATTATTTCTCAATTTCGGGGTAATCTTATTATCGTAAATGTTGGAAGATTGACTGAACTAGCTCTTATGTTTATTCTATATGGAAATAATGCCTTAAAAGATGTTACCGCATTATATGTTATGGGCGGTGCCTTTTTGGTTCCAGGCAATATTTCAGCAGAAGCGGAGGCGAATTTTTACTCTGACTCAATCGCTTCCAATACAGTTATGGAAAAAGGACATAATATATTCTTATATCCATTGAATGTTACAAATAAGGCAATTATAACCCCAGATATGATCGATATACTAAGTGAACATAGCCAAACTCCGTTTAAACCGTTACTTAAACCAACGTTTGATTATTATTTTAAAGCCTATCAAAAAAATATACCTGGTATAAAGGGAGCTCCTCTTCATGATGTAATCCCATTAATGGCATTAACAGAACCAGGTCTAATAAAATATATTCGACGAAGAGTACTCGTCGATGAATTTGGAAAATCAAAAGGAAAAAGTATTGCTGATTTTCGTCCGAAACCAGCTGAAGAACCAGAGGAAACACTCGATTACATTGGCATGGAAATAGATATTCAGCAATTCACTGATAATTTTATGAAGATATTTTTACAAGCTGATTTTTCCAAAGAATAGTGTTAGAGTTTGCTAGCTTACTGGTCTGATTTGTAAATTAACTTTGACTTTTAGAGAAAAATAGGTTAAGATAAAGGTACGCTTTTAAGTTCGGTATATGCTTTTTGGATTAGGTAGTCGTAACTGCACGGAATGTGGGTGATGTCTATTCCCCAAAATGTGCATTATGACTTTTTTGTTTTAATGACCAAGGTAACTTAAAGTGAAACAAACTTTCGGAGGTACTATCCATGAACAACGGTAAAGTAAAATGGTTTAACGCAGAAAAAGGTTTTGGATTTATTGAAGCTGAAGGCGGTCAAGATGTATTCGTACACTTCTCAGCTATTCAATCAGAAGGTTTCAAAACTTTAGAAGAAGGTCAAGCAGTATCTTTCGAAATCGTTGAAGGCGCTCGCGGACCACAAGCTGCTAACGTAACTGCTATTTAATTTTTGTAATAAAAAGGTGATGCACCATTAAGGCATCACCTTTTATATATATTTGGATATTTTTCTTTAGCAATTATCATCTAAGCGCAAGTGCAAAGATACAGTCATGCAAAATAGTACAAGGGGTGAAGTGTTTTGGCATTTGGTAGAAGAAATGATGAAGAAATCAAATTAGAAGAAACAAAAGTTTGGGAATGTACTTCAGATACGTGTAAAGTCTGGATTCGTGACAACTTTAAAAGCAGTGAGATTCCCCTTTGTCCCGTATGTAAGAGTGAAATGAGTCAAGGAACAAAAGAACTACAAGTCATCCACAACCACAGCAAAAACTTTATGTAACAAAATTGTAAGCAGGGAGTATAAAACTCCCTGTTTTTTTAATTTATAAATTTTCCTTGCAATAATTAAATACTAACAGTTCTTCTTCTTCCTCTAATTCAAAATCAAGAACCTTCTCTGAACCTGACTCAAACAAATGATAATTTGAAATTCTTGGTCCCTGTTCATCCACAATAAATAAAACTCTTACTCCTACTCCTTTATCAGAATAAAGTTCATCCTCTTCATCTACTTCAATCTCAAGAAAAAACTCATAACGATCCCCGCTTAATAATCCGAATGGATCTTCGAGTTTTTCCACTGTATGTCCTGTAATATTCAATGTTATCATCCTTTGCAAATTATCTTCTTTACTATTATATACAATTTTTGTTCCAAACTAGAAACAATCGACACTATTCGACCATAAAATGTTATCAATTTATGGATGATTTTTATGAATTTAATGTGAACGATTACATATTTAATATAAATTTAATATCTTTCCAGTAAAATTAAGGTATTAAGATAACGAAATATTTTTTTGTGATCTATTTTAAGTTTTCTTTTGTGAATATCATCACAATAATTTATTCGTTTTCCTTTTCAGTTATTGAATGATATAAGGGAGGCATTAACTAATGTCAGATGGAAGCCCGATAAAAAACGTATTAACAAACAAAATGCAGCGCAGAACCTTCTTAAAGTGGTCTGGAGCAATTGGTGTTCCTGTAATTGCTGGTGGTATAGGCACAAAATTATTAGTTGATAACCAAGAAAATAAAAAGGTAGCCAATGCAAGTGAATTTGATGAAATTGTTTCTACCTGCAGTATAAATAACTGTGGAGGACGCTGCGTGATTAAGGCCTATGTAAAGGATGGGGTAGTTGTTCGTGTAGCAACAGATTCACAGGAGAGTGGCGATTTATCAACCCCTCCACTTAGGGCCTGTGTACGGGGAAGAAATTATCGGAATTTACTCTATCATCCTGATCGCCTTAAATATCCAATGAAACGTGTAGGAAAACGAGGAGAGGGGAAATTCGAAAAAATTTCTTGGGAAGAAGCCATCGAAACAATTGCCTCTGAACTGACACGTCTAGGGGATAAATACGGACCAGAATCAAGATATGTAAACTACGCTTCAGGTCAAAGTTGGGGCATACACGGCGGCAGAAACTCAGCCAGAAAATTATTAGCACTCACAGGCGGATACCTTAATTACCGCAATGATTATAGCTCTGGTGCCGGAAATGTGGCTACGCCTTATACGTATGGAACAAATAATTCAGGCAGTAGTTTTGATTCCCTATTACATTCTAAATACATAATCCTATGGGGCCAAAATCCTTCAGAAATGATTTTTTCGACTCCCTACCGTGATTATTTAAAACAAGCGAAAAAAAATGGGGCGAAAATTATTGTCATCGACCCTCGGTACACAGACACAGCGATTGCCTTTGCAGATGAGTGGATTCCTATTTTGCCAACAACTGATAATGCAATGATGGATGCCATGGGCTACGTCATTATTACGGAACAACTGCATGATCAAGCATTCCTTGATAAATATTGTGTTGGTTTTGATGGCAATCATATGCCAGAAGGTATAGCAAGCGAAGAATCTTTGAAAAGTTATTTATTGGGCGAAAAAGACGGAGTAGCAAAAACACCTGAATGGGCAGAAAAGATTTGCGGTGTCCCTGCAGATAAGATTCGTGAAATTGCTAGGGAATATGCAACGACAAAACCCGCTGCACTTATTCAAGGCTGGGCGGCACAACGACAAGCATATGGTGAGCAGTTTATGCGTGGTGGTGCACAACTCGCTTGTTTAACAGGTAATGTTGGGAAGCTTGGTGGATGGGCAGCTGGGACTGGCTATTGGAGCCGTGCAGATATCGTTTACCCGTTTTCTTATGAGAATCCTGTTAAATCTTCGATACCTTGCTTTCTCTGGACAAAGGCGGTTGAACAAGGTACGGAAATGACTGCAAACGATGGTCTAATGGGAACAGAAAAATTAACCTCAAATATTAAAGTAATTTTTAATATGGCCGGTAATATGCTTGTAAATCAACACTCAGATATTAACAAAACAACAAAGCTATTAGAGGATGAAAGTAAAGTAGAATTTATTGTGGTTAGTGATCTGTTTATGACCCCAAGCGCTAAATTTGCAGATATTTTACTGCCTGGCACAACGTTCTTCGAGCGCTATGATATAGGTGTTCCATGGTGTTTTGGTGATTATGTGGTGTTTGGTGACAAAACCATTGAACCGCTTTATGAATGTCGTAATGAATATGATGTGTTCGCAGAGATTGCAGATAAATTAGGGGTAAAGGAACAATTTACTGAGGGAAGAACGATTCTCGACCTAGTAAAGGAAAGTGTAGAAAGAACCCAAAAAGAACTTGACCCAACTTTCCCGAATTTTGAAGAGTTCCGTAAGAAGGGTGTCCATCATTTTAAGTTTGATGAACCATTGGTTGGTTTTAAAGCACAAATTGATGATCTGGAGAATAACCCTTTTGAAACACCTTCAGGTAAAATTGAACTTTTCTCAAAAGCACTTTGGGATATGAATCAACACGATGAAATTCCGGCTATTGCGAAATATGTATCCTCATGGGAAGGACCGGAAGATCCATTGATTGAGAAGTATCCATTACAGCTAATTAACTGGCATTATAAGCGCAGATGCCATTCAACCTATGATAATATGCCGTGGCTAGAGGAAGCGGCTAAACAAGAAATGTGGCTCAATCCTAAGGATGCCGAGAAGCGTGGACTGAAGGATGGCGACAGAGCTCAAGTCTTTAATGACCGAGGTAATTTGTTTATTGATGTAAAAGTAACAACTCGCATCACCCCAGGGGTGGCAGGCATTCCTCAAGGTGCATGGTATACACCTGATAAAAATGGAATCGATCAAAGAGGCTCGGCAAATGTCCTTACTTCACAAAGACCGACAGCACTCGCGAAAGCGAATCCACAACTAACGAACCTTGTTGAAGTGAAAAAAGCATAAGGAGTGAGTGTTTTGGCACAAATTGGATTTTATATAAATCAAAGTCTTTGCCTTGGTTGTAAGGCATGCAGTGTGGCGTGTAAGGATAAGAATAATACAGAAGTTGGTGTAAACTTTCGCAGGGTCTATACGTATGAAGAGGGATCGTTTGTACAACAGCCAACCAATGGAATTGTTCATAATGTGAAATCGTATTATTTTTCGATCGCATGTAATCATTGTAAACACCCGAAATGCCTGCCGAACTGTCCAACAGGGGCTATAATAAAGCGAAAAGAAGATGGTATTGTTACGATTGATCAAGAAAAATGTGCAGGAACACAATTATGTGTGGCTGCCTGCCCATATGGTGGGCCACAGTATAATAAAGAGACGTTTAAAACGAATAAATGTAATTTCTGTATTGATCTACAGGAAAAGGGAGAAGATCCTGTCTGTGTCGCAACATGCCCGATGGGTGCAATTGAATACGGACCGATTGATGAACTTAGACAGAAATATGGTGATATAGCACAGATAAAAGGCATGCCGAAAGCTAATATTACCAGTCCGAATCTTGTCATCACGCCACATAAAGATGCAAAAATATAAGTAACTAACATGATTTGAGTTGGTGATCTAAATGTCTATACTCACAAAATGGCTTGAAAGTTTGCATGAAGAAACTAAGATAACATCAAGATGCACTAGAGAAAGAAACCGTCATTCAACATGCAGCATTTGTTTAGATCAATGCAGCCAAGAGGCAATCATTTTTAAAGAGCATTTACTTGTAATCGATATGAATAATTGTACGATGTGCGGTGATTGCTTAGTATCCTGTCCTCTTTCGGCAATTGATGGTTTGGCAACAAGTAGAGTATTCAATAAAGGAAGTTTGGTTTTTGATGATGCCTATACCCCTTCCTTAAAAGAATTGCTTATTTATAAAAAAAGAGGAATGACCTCTGTTGAGGCGAAACAAACCCACATAAATCTAGAATGGGAGACAGTTATTGCTGAAGCGAATAAGCGACTAAACATACTTGGGGACACGCAAATTAATCTAATCATGAAGCCAATTGATGAGAAATTTTCGAGAAGAGCATTGTTTGAAAGCTTTCAAACAGAGGGGAAACAGTTAGCAAAAAGTTTGGCTCCTGCCTCTTGGAAAATGGATCATGATGGATGGAAACTTTCAAAGTACTTTCCAGGTTTTCAATTCTACTCAGTTGAATTAAACACGAATCATTGTACACTATGTCAGGCTTGTTTTTCCATTTGTCCAGAGGATGTCTTTACAATAATGGATTCGAGATTACAAATTGATAACGAAAAATGTGTAAGCTGTACTTTTTGTACAGATATTTGTCCTGAAAAGGCGATCCATATTTACGAAGACCTGAGGATGAAAAGTGAAAAGGTAGAAATGTTCCTTAAAAAAAACTGTAAGAGTTGTGGGCAAACATTTAATACCTTTCATAACGAAATAGAAAAATGTCACGTCTGTAAGGACCGCGACCCTGAGTGGTTAAGTCCGTATTGAATAACAATAAAAAGCGCTGATTCAGCGCTTTTTATTGTTGCTTCTCACCATGTTCTCCTGGTTTAATTTTTATAATGGCGACTAATGCAGCAATTACACTTAGGCCACTAAGTAAAATGAAT
>JAQSXG010000150.1 GCA_029256785.1 Neobacillus sp. | reverse complement strand
TGTATATTGGGTAAAGCGCTCCGCACTATGGGCATCGACAGTATTAATGGGTGTATTTACAATATACCTTAGTTTGATGGTGATGTTTGCAGAGAAAAAGCTTTGTCATTGTGGTGGTGTTATCGAATCAATGGGCTGGAAAACGCATATCGCCTTTAATATCATATGGCTGATAGCTGGACTCTATGCTCTGAAAAGAACAAAATTATAAACATTTAAAATTTAATCCCGTGGATACAATTAAAAAATATGGGAAAATGCTACTGGGCGTAGCATTATTAGGCGGCGCGGTATTGACGCAGTCGTTTACAACAGCGGTTAAAGCTGATAAAAAATTGGCAAATCATTTTTATGGGTACGACGAGGTTTCTCAAACTTACCTCGAAATAACCGGGCCATTAGATGAAACCGCCAACTGTGAATCTTTTATGGAACCAAAATGTGTTGTCGGAACAGACAATCCAATTCCAGACGGATTTACTTGGGATGATGCACAAAATGATCCCAGCATCAGCAGCCAGATTACTTACGAGAGCAACGATTCCGGTAGCTATACGCGCTAATTTGGTTTAAACGCGAGATTACTGTATGTAATTACGTGACGAAGCCCAGCTTAATGCTGGGCTTTGTTCCGATAATACGATTTTTCATAAAGTATTATTTCAAAAGATTTTCAATTGTCGTTATTAATTCCTCTCTCCTTTCATCTCCGAATGGCCTGGTTGCATTGGTCGTTACCAATTTACCATGTCGGTCCACTATCATCAATTGAGGAAAGGACCGATATTTATAATTCAATAGAAATGGATGATTCTTTCCGAGTCCATTGGTATAAACATTTAGACTATATGGAGAAGTATATATACCAGTATTTATACCTTTTATCCAATTATTTCTCTTCTTATCAACATTGACGCTCAGAAAAATTACATTTCCCGCATGAAATTTTTCGATTACATCCTCCATTGCTTCTCCTAATTTTGCACAGCCCAAGCATCCATTAAACCAAAAATCGATAACCAATACTTTTCCCATTAGGTCAATCTGTCTTATACTTCGGCCTTGGACATCTTCAAACGCAAAAGGATATATCCTTCTACCTATTGCCCTACTTTCCTTTTGAGCCAATATCATCATTCTACTTACACTGTCTTTCATGTACACGAGCGCGCTATCTAGGTAATCAATTGGAAACTGATCATACTGGATTTCTTTAAGTATGCATTCTGTGACTGCACGATCCCTGACGACCCCTATTGTTTTTGCTTTGATCTGATTATAGAGATCCTTAAAGATAAATTTCTGTCCATATAAGCTCCTTTTGAATTTAAGATCATTGACCTCACGGACAAAACTATAATAACCGATTAAAGCTGGAAAAAACGATTTTTCTTCGTAATGTGTCCCCATGCTGTCTTGCACAATTTGCTGAAACATGTTATATGCATATGCTATTATATCGTTGTCAGAATTTATGTGACCCAAAAAAGAAAAAAGCGCCAAATCGATACCCGCAGAACAATTTATCCTTAACATCTCTCTTTCTGCTTCTGAAAGGTATAGCACGTAGGTACTTAGAATAGAATCCATTCGACTACGGTTATAATTTCTTGCATCAAGGAGATTGTCTACATCCTTCTTCGTTACTTTAATATTTTTGGATCTAGGGTATTTCGACAGTTGTGCAAATTTTAGTTGGCATTCGACCAATTTAGACTGTCCTTTTGCGAATGATATTCTACCAGCAGAATCAATAGATAGATAAATTTCTAGACCATTTTTGACCAATAATGGTCTGTTCCTATTTGTAAATCTTTCATTATGGATAACAAGGAAACTATATTCCTGTCCAAGATCCAATGAAAACTTATTCCCTTTGGACAATTTCCAGACTTTTTTATTCGACGGCTCCTCAATACCCCGTGTAAGGTAATCGTGAGCAGTATATAAAATGATAGAATCAGAAGCCTGTGTAGATGTAAATTGGGGGATGACAAATTTCACCTGTCCTTTTGTGATAGCCACCGATGCCAATAAAATCAACATGCAGGTATATATATTTAAATTTCTCCTCGTTTTCATAATTTTTAACGTTCATTTTGGATAATGTGACTAAAAGCAATCTCATCGTCAGGAATAGGAAATATGTATCGGCTGCTATTGACCGATAATGTGTAGTTTTTATCCCCCACTTGTCGCTTGAGCTCGATTCCTCCCCCTTCTTTATTTAAGCGTTTGAGGTCCGTCCAGCGCAGCCCACGCCACACCAATTCTTTTCTTCGCTCGTCCAAGATCAGTGCTAACAATATTTTGCTATCCCTGGCTTCGATTGCTTTGTATTTGCCTTTTGAGTAGCGCTTGCCCAAAAGTTCATTCATCACTTCAATTGCAGATTCATCTTTCCCCGACCGCACAAGACACTCAGCTTTGATGAGATACATTTCATCTGTAGCCAGCCCTGTAAACGGATAAGATCCGCCGCCGAGATAACCACGCTTAACATTATAATTACCGAGGTTGTTTTTCATATAATAAACCTCTTTTCGGAGGTCATCTGGTTCATACATTCCGATAAGCTGAGTGTCCACTCCTATTGCAGTACGGCTGAGATAGCCCGTTGTACCGGCATAATTATTTACCTGCGTTGAAAAGTAGATCACTTCGTCCATGACATAGGTGAATGGCGTTTGGCTACTTAGGCTTACCGTGTTGTAATCCACTAAATTATTATGGATAGAAAGTGTGCTATCCGTATATAGTAATGCCTGCGAGTAATTTCCCATCGCATGCATTATCCGTGCTGCAAGTGCATAACATGACGCCTTCGAGGCATGATTTCGTTTGGAAATATAATCGTTGGCATCCAATAGCTGAGTTGCTTTTTCAAGATCAGTCAATATCAATGTGTACGTTTCTTCTAGCGTAGATCGTTGTACTACTTCGTCCACATTGGGCGAAAGCTTCAAGGGAAGGCCCAAATCTCCATTTGCTGTATTGACATCGTAATACTTACAAAAATTACGTGCAAGCTCATAGTAAGCATACGACCGAGCAAAGTAAGCCCAACCCATTACATTATTGTAGCGCCTAGTATCCTTTACAGGAGACAACTTACTCATCTGTGTAATAATGTTATTGGCATAAAAAATAGCAGCGTAAGGCTTATTCCAATCCATGATATTGATATCACCATAGTAAATATCCTTTTCCCAGATGTAGGCCCGTCTTTCGGTTTGTGTCAGCGTGCCTTCCCAAGCCTTTTGATCTACGATAAAATATTCATCGCTAGAGAGCTGTCCCAAAGCTGGAGTTATCGTATTCATAACGCCATAGTTTTCAAGCAGACCTTCCATATCCTCCAATGTGGCTGGCTGTACGATTGAAGAACTAGGCTTCATATCAAGAAAATCTTTGCGGCAGGATGAAAACATCATCAGGCTAAACAGTAGATATATAAATCGCTTTTTCATAGCATTAAAAGTTAATTGATGTTCAGATTAGCGCCCAATAAAATAGTCTTAGGAGCCGGTATAATATTATTAAAGTCAGGATCTTGCCTCACCTTGGTGCGCTTCCACAACAATCCTACATTGGTCACCGTACCAAACAGTTCAAGACTTTTTATTCCAGCGGAGAGCTGACGAAAACTGTAGCCAATGCGAATATCCTTTAACCGAATATGATCTGCAGGTTCAACCAGCCTTTCCGAAAGATTGAAGAATGTACCGCGATTATTATTCAAAGGATAGCTGAGTGAAGGAATGAAAGTTGTGTTTTCGTCCCCTTGCTCCTCCCATCGGTCCGAGAATCCCTCCTGCCGATAACTTACACTGCTTCCGTTAAATAAGTTATTCCGTCTAAAGTAATGGCCAAACTTATACACCAGATTGAATGACAGATTAAAGTTGCGATAATTGATGGTATGCATAAAATTTCCATAGCTGGTTGGTGATAGCGAACCATGATAGATCAGCTGCCCGAGATCATTCGCATTTAGCAATGAAGCATAGTCAATACTTGGTTGCCCATCCTTAATGCCCTGTGGATTACCCATATCATCTAACCCTGCCCATTGAAAAGAAAACAAGGCAAAATAAGGATAATCCTCTTGCGGATTTTCTCTGTTATTGGAAGCAATGGATGCGTTGGTTCGATTGCTTACATAATTTTTAATCACCTTACTACGCATAAAGCTAGGCTGCAGGCTCATTGTCCATTTCACTTTATTAAAATCCAATGTCGACTTCAGTATCAGATCCAGCCCCTGCGTACGCGTGCTTGCCGTATTTCCTCTAAATTGGGTAACACCTGTCTGCGGCGCTAGCAACGATGTCCCCATCAAATCCAGTCCGTCCTTGATAAAATAGTCCGCTGTCAATTCCAAAACATCATTGTATAAGGCCAGATCGAGTCCCATATTCCAATTTTTAACCTTTTCCCATCTTAGGGAAGGATTTGGTGGATTGGCTACGGTCAGATTATTCGCGTTCCAAGGAGTCAGCCCCACCGAGGGCTGAGCCGTTAGATAAGCAGAAAGCGAACGATCGACATTACCGCTATAGCCAAAACTAGACCGGAGCGCTAGGCGGCTCAGCAGTTTTCTTTCACTACGCGAGTGGTTGATAGCATTCCACCGTCCACCAACAGACCATAGTGGTACACCCCGCTGATTAGATTTTACGCCGAATAAATTGGATTCATCCTTTCTTGCGCTGACGGAGAGTATATACTTGTTGTCATACGAGTAGCTACCATTAAAGAAATAAGACAGGAAGCGGTCTACACTTGCCGTACTATTATCGTTATTTGAAATGCGGCCACTTCCGTTGCCAAACCAAAAAGGATAGGTAGAAACATAGTCTATAGCTGCATTCTGATTTACTCTTGTCTCCTCATTATAGCCGTAAAAATAATTCCTATACCGTGAGGCATTGTCATCCCTGATTTCCCAACCTAAAATCCCATTGATACTGTGCTTTCCACCAATCCACTTATCTACCGTCAATGAAGTCCTAAAACTTTTAGAAACAGTATTCAAGCTAGTCTGATCCAACATATCTCCCCATGGAACAGGTCTGATCAGTGTATTCTTTAAAGGATCTAAATGACTAAAGGTATTGACCATATTTCGTACATAATATGAATCCTTCGCATATACGATTTCATTCTGACCATTGCTGCGTTGTAGCATATATTCAGCTTTACCGGTCAGCCAATCTAAAGGCCTTATTTCAAGGCCGGCGCCAATCCGTATACTTTGTGTCGCAGCGCTGTAATTCGTATTATTTTCCTCCCAAGGTCGGTATGACCAATTCAATAGTTGGTTACTACCCGGATTGGCAGCATAAGCCATATTGAGTGTGCCGTCGCTTACAGCCAGTGCCTCGCCGTTAGTTCCGATCAGATCCAAGTAAGGATAGTTAGGCGTAAATGATTGGCTATTGTTTCTACTCAGTTGATCACTGAATTGGATAAAATTGGTCAAGTTGAGCAAACGATCTACCAATTTCAATGAACTGTTAAAATTAAAACTATGCCGGCGGTTGTTATCTGTGGCCAATGTTTGCTGGTCCCGATCGTAGCCATATGAACCGAAATAAGTATACCGATCCGATCCACCACGAAGGTTTAGTGCATATTGCTGCCTTAGTCCTTCCCTGTAACAACGTTCCAAATCATTTCGGGAATCGATTTTGCTCAGATCAAGCAGATTTTGCGCTAAAGTAACCTGCGAAATTTCACCTTTGCGTTCTTTTTCAAGTAGTGTTACTACTGGCGAAATCTCCCCATAGCCGTTATTTATAATTGTATTGTACCGACCTTTCTCATATAGAAAACGTTCGAGCTCAATAAATTCTGAAGAGGTCATCTGTGCAGGATAATAAAGATCAGGCTTCGCTGTAAAAGCTAGATTAGCTACAAAATTAATCTGCGGCACGCTGGATTTAATTCCCTTTTTTGTGGAGATTACAATAACACCATTCCCCGCCCGCGCGCCCCATATCGAAGCAGCACCAGCATCTTTGAGTATAGATATCGATGCTATATCATTCGGATTGATTGCATTGATATCCCCTGAGTAAGGAAAGTTATCCAAAATAATCAGCGGCTCGTCATTGGAAAATAGTGTACTGCGCCCCCGTATGGATATACCAGCCTGATTGGTATTAGATACAGCACTTTTATCAAAAAGGACGGCACTACTTACGCCATTTAGTTTATCCAAGAGGTTAGCGGAAAGCTGCCTATTTAAAAGTTCATTATCTACCTGCACAAAACTCCCCGTCGCCCGTTCCTTTGGAATCTTTTGGTAGCCTGTAGAGACCACCTCCACCTCATCCAATTGATTCTCCAGTGGTATCAGTTTTATAGCCAATGATACTCCTACAGTATATGAAGTTTCTAAACGCTTGAATCCCACATGGGAGAACGAAACTGTACCTTTTGGATTGGCGACTGGCAATGAAAATGAACCATCCTTATTAGAAGAAGTCCTACCCTTTTCACCTTCGACACGGATGGAAACACCTTGGATCGGCTTACCGTCAACAGACGATACCACTGTACCGCTGAGGGATAACAACCCATCCGCCCCGCTGTCCTTGCGGGGCGTCTGAGCCGATAAACTAAACATAGAAACCATAAGGGACAGGATTAGAATTGCCCTTATATGAAACATTCCCTTTACGCTCTTCGGCATCGGCACAGGGGTATATGCCGACATGATCTGCCTCAGACTATATACTATACAATCGAAGAGGTAATTTTTACCCCATTCGAATTGAACTTTTTTTAAATTATTTTTTTCAGCGCCCTTTATGGACGCCAGATATGCTACCTTATCCAATAAGGCAGACATCAGATTTGATCTGTTTGTCATCTGCTTATTGTTAAGGTTAGTCTACTATTCGTCCAAAAAATTCGTGGATCCGCTTGGTGATCTCCAGCTCATCCAGGCTAAAACCTTTTGTCTCAGCGTCTGAAAAATCTAATTTGCTCATGTCCACATAATCTTTATGCACGTGGAAATAAGCAATCAGTACAGCTAATAGATCGAAACCAAAAACCTGCTTTTGGCACAGCTCTATTAGATTTTCATGGGGCCAGCGGTCTGCTGACCTCTTAAGTAGTAAAGAAATGGTATTCTGGATGGTACGGATATCATACTTTTTCCAAAAATCAGTGATCTTATCTGTGGGATCATAATCCTGATCGTGTACTTGGTATATGGCTAGTTCTAGCGCTAGAACATTTGAATATTTTTGATTCATTTTTAAGGTTCATAAAGATGACTTGAGCTCTGCCCGATCAAATGAAACGGACATACCTTCCCCATTTTCGATTTTTTCGAATTAAAAAGGGTTATCATTAGCAGTATTTTTAAACACTGCTGATACAACAAATAAAAATTAACGAATCCGCAAAGCGCCCTCAAATTGGTTACTAGTCATCTTTAGGCTCATTATGGCGCTTCCTGTCGGAAAGAATTAAAAACCCGATCTATTTAGTATAGAATACCAATACAAAATTATAGTATTTAATTTTGTTGTTCAAAAATAAATTGCTACTTTTAAGATGTCTAACGGCTCGAAAGAGCTTTTATTTAACTTACACAAAATTAAAGGGTAGTGTATCGAATACAGATCGGGAAAACCTAGTCTAAGGGCCTTGCTAGTTAATACCTATTCGGCACCAACTATTATGCGGATGCCGCTATCCCCTATTTTGGTTTATATTTTTTAACCGATTATTCTGGCCCTCGGATAATCTTACTTATTAAAATTGAATTGGAAAACCGAATGCTAACCTCCTTGAGGTAGGCCTGGTATTTTTGGCAGTCTTTGAATCGTTTTATCATAATCATTTTGGTTATTCAAAAACGATGCACTCAAGACATAACGAAAGCAATTGGTATGAAAACCAATAAGGCGAATCCCTATGCTCTGTTAGTGGCGCCGCTAAGTGCCCCCATGATAGAATCATGGTTCCCCAGAGACTGACAAGGGAGTCGCCCTATTGGATTAATATCTCAAAGATAAAAAATTCCAATAGAAAGCGAACCCAAGATCGACTCATAGGGAAAAATTTTAGCGGCTTCCTAATATGAGTGACATCGTGATGGTGAAGTTTAAACCCCACCCTAGTTGTCGCTATGTGTTCTAAACAAAGATAAACAATAAATATAAAATATAAAAATATTTTCAATAAATAAAATGACTAAAAATGTAATTGAAGAGTTTGTTTTAATCTTAGAAGACTATATGGATTATTATGGTTTATATAGTGTCGATATCAAAAACCTACTTAAAACCTCTACAGACATCGTCAAAGATATTAAGGCCGCTAAGAATGGACCAACTTTGAAAAAGCTAGAATCAATAACTCAGCTTTTTGGATTGTATTATTATCAATTTGGCAACCCAGACTTTGTTCTACCGGAAAAAAGGAATCTGCCAAAGGCAACTCAAGAAAAAATTGCTTGGAGATCAGAAGTAGGTCCTCCTGACTCTAAACAATATAATAAATTGGATTTAAATAACGCTGTCCTTAACGAACTAAGAACCTTCGAAGGTAAAGAATTTCTCGCATCAGAAATCTATGATATTCTATCTCCGGAATTGAAGGAGAAGCTAGGTTCTGCCACTCGCATAACGGGTCTCTTTTCAGACGAGCTAAAGGATAATGTAGAAAAGACTGGAAAAAAACTTGATAAAAATGGAGTCGGCCGAAAACAAGAGTATTATAGGGTAGTCTCTTTGAAAGGTCGTTCGAAAGGCAAAAAGTAATGGTTAATAACCAAGATACGAAGGCATTATATCTCGTCGAGTCCTGTATTATATTATATGTTACCTTCAGAACACGCAAAACTCCGTTTTAGCTAAAAAAGAACTCGGCAGGATTTGATGGTAATCTAACTACATAAATTATGGAAGAAAAAACACAATCGCTTATAGATCCACCCGTCCTAAACGACAGGACAACCAAAGTTTTCAATTATGTTGAAGCTTATAACAATATGGACGTAGCAAATATGATAGCAGATTTTTCTGATGATATTATTTTCCAGAATGTTATGAACGGTGAGAAGACTATGGAATTACGAGGCATTGAAGAATTTAAACAACAGGCGATTGCCGCCCTATCATATTTCAGTGAGCGAGAGCAGTCAATCGAGACAATAACCCACACCCATAGTTCGACAGAAATCACGATCAACTACCGAGCTATTGCTGCGATGGACTTCCCGAATGGACTAAAAAAAGGCGATGAGATCAATTTAAAAGGCAAGTCAATCTTCGAATTTTCTGAGGATGGGAGGATAATTAAGTTGACGGATATAGCGTAGTGATAAAAAAGGATAAAAAGACATTATTAAGAAATGGAATTTGAAAAATTAGTCAGCAGTATCCAAAATACCCATGAAGAGCTACAGCTCTCAGCTATAAAAGCTGTAAACCAATCGCTCACTTTACGTAATTGGCTGATAGGCCTATACATCATAGAATTTGAACAAAAGGGTAAAGAAAGAGCAAAGTATGGTGAACAGCTACTCGCCGAACTCGCCGCATCTATTAAAATAAAA
>JAQSXG010000149.1 GCA_029256785.1 Neobacillus sp. | reverse complement strand
CATGCTTTAACAGAAATGCCTGTTGATGGAACACCGATTAGTGAAAATTTATCAAGAGCAACTGGAATTAATATTGATACAGCCGGTGTAATCGATATTACAAATACAAAACCAGTAACGGTCTATTATATTGGCGGAGAAGAAGGTTCATATTACTACGTCCCTGTTACAAAGAGGGTGAGCAATAGTGAGAAGGACAATATTGTTGCTGTGGTAAATGAATTGGTTAAAGGGCCAAATTCTAAGTCAAATCTAGCTTCTGAATTTATGTCTGATGTCGCTCTTCTAAATGAACCAAAGGTAGAGGATGGAAAAGTAACACTGGACTTTAATGAAAACATTTATGGTAGCTTCGAAGAAAAAGTCATTTCGCAATCTCTATTAGATGCTCTTGTTCTTTCGTTAACAGAACAAAAAGGAATTGAAAGTGTTTCTGTGACGGTGAAAGGGAAAGCTGAATTAGTAGATGATCAGGGTAAAAAATTGACCGAGCCGGTAACCCGTCCAGAAAAAGTAAACACAGGTAGTTTTTAAAAATGGTTTTTTGATATACTATATAGTGACAATGAAAGAGGTAGGCTTATATGGCTACCTCTTCTTTATTTGGTTTTGGAATCTATGTGGGGGAACCCCATAAAGAAGGAGGAAACATAATAGTGCGTGTTGATGGAAGAGAACCATTCCAATTAAGACCAATACATATTGAAACAAATTATTTAATGCATCCAGAAGGATCTGTCCTTATCTCTGTAGGAAATACAAAGGTCATTTGTACAGCTACTATAGAGGATAGGGTTCCACATTTTATGAGAGGGGAAGGAAAAGGCTGGATTACCGCAGAATATTCCATGCTCCCACGGGCTACAGAATCAAGGAATATACGTGAATCCTCAAAAGGGAAGGTCACAGGCAGGACGATGGAAATTCAGCGATTAATTGGTCGAGCACTTCGAGCGATTGTTGATTTATCAGCATTGGGTGAGAAAACGGTTTGGATTGATTGTGATGTCATTCAAGCAGATGGTGGAACCAGAACGGCCTCCATTACCGGTGCTTTTGTTGCGTTGGCGATAGCATTAAATAAACTCTCTGAAAAAAAGGGAATGAAATTTGCGATTACCGATTACTTAGCGGCTACGAGTGTAGGCATATTAAAAAACAACGAAACAGTTCTCGATCTCAATTATGCTGAGGATTCTAAAGCACAGGTTGATATGAACGTTGTTATGACCGGTAATGGTGAGTTTGTGGAATTACAGGGAACGGGTGAGGAATCTACTTTTTCTTATCAGCAGCTTCAAGACTTATTAGGTGCTGCTCAAGAAGGGTTAATGGAGCTCTTTGAACATCAAAAAACAGCATTAGGGGAAGAAATCACGAAAAAAATAGATGAGAGAAGAAAGAAATAAGAGGGGATTGCGATGGAAGAAGTAATTATTGCAACTAAAAACCCGGGAAAGGCAAGGGAGTTTGAACAAATCTTCACGCCAAGAGGAGTGATGGTTCGTACTCTACTTGATTTCCCAGAAATAGAGGATGTTGAAGAAACAGGTTCTACATTCGAAGAGAATGCGACGTTAAAGGCTGAGGCTGTTTCTAAACAACTAAATAAAATGGTCATCGGTGATGATTCAGGGTTAGTGGTAGATGCTCTTGAGGGAAGACCTGGTATCTATTCAGCTCGTTATTCAGGAGAGCAAAAAGATGATCAGAAGAATCTTGAAAAGGTACTTTCTGAATTAGCGGGCATACCTAAGGGTGATAGAAGTGCCAGATTTTATTGTGCACTAGCGGTAGCAATCCCGAACGGAAAAACTGTTACAGTTTCTGGTACGTGTGAAGGTATTATTCTTGAAGAGCCTAAGGGCACCAACGGCTTTGGTTATGACCCTATCTTTTTTGTACCTGAGAAGGGTGTTGCAATGGCTGAGCTTAGCGGAGATGAGAAGAACGAAATTTCACATAGAGCCAATGCCTTAAAGAAGCTTGATGTTATTCTTGATACGATTATAGGGAAAGTAGAATAACATGAGTAAAGTATTGGTTATTAGTGATAGTCATGGATTGACGAAGGAGCTCGAGGTAATTAGAGAACGCCATTTGGCTGAAGTTGATTTGATGATTCACTGTGGGGATTCACAATTGATGGAGGACAATAAGGCGATGACAGGCTATTTGACTGTCAAGGGGAATTGCGATTTCAGCGGATATCCGTTAGAAACCATTACTGAGATTGCCGGCCGGAAAATCTTTATCACACATGGACATAGGTATTCTGTGAAAACATCTATGCTGAATTTAGGTTACAAAGCTGAAGAAGTAAATGCTGATATTGTCTGTTTTGGCCATTCCCATATCCTAGGGGCGGAAGTGATTGATAATCGACTGTATTTAAATCCAGGCAGTATCCGATTACCACGGGAACGCTTGGAGAAGACTTATGTCATTCTTGATTTGTTAGATGGAAAAATTATGATGTCAGTCTATGAGTTGGGTGGACGAGAGATTAAGGAGTTAGCTTGCGAATTTGTACTACCTAGATGATAGAAAGAGGGGAGTTTCTCTCCTCTTTTACTATGTGACCAAAAGTGGGATAGATCGTGGGGAATTGTCCCGTGGATGGGTCATGAAGCCTTTTTACAAGTGGAATTCGGAGAAATTGTACTTATGAAAGGTTCATGAAGCCCATTCCCAGAGAGTAGTCGGAGAAATTGTACTTATGAAAGGTTCATGAAGCCCATTCCCAGAGAGTAGTCGGAGAAGTAGTCCTCATGAAAGGTTCATGAAACCCATTCACAAAGAATAATTGAAAAAGTAGTCCTCATGGAGCCAGAACACCTCAAGGACAAGGTTCTCATTTACTTTTGATTTAGAACTTTCAAAGTAAAAAACCTTTAGCAAAAATTATTTAATTAACTGTTGACTTTTGTTTTGTTGGATTATATAATAAATCTTGTCTTTGAAACATAATATGTCCCAGTAGCTCAGCTGGATAGAGCAACGCCCTTCTAAGGCGTGGGTCGGGAGTTCGAATCTCTCCTGGGACGCTATATTTTTACAAAAAAACTCACTTAAATTAGTGAGTTTTTTTTGTTTTTTAGAATCTTCATGCTAAACTATTTTTTAGAATGAATTTAAGGACGGTTTTTCAATGAAAAAACGGGAACGAGCAAAAAGAAAAGATAATGTGATTTTCCTTCCCGGACTCGAAAAGAGATTAACGGAAAAGGGTCTTGAATACTTAGAAATGAAAAGGTTCACCGAAGCTATAACCTTCTTGGAAGAAGCTAGAGAGCATGAACCTGAAAATAGCGATGTATTAATCGGTCTAGTTCTAGCCTATTTTGAAGCGGCTGATTATAAAAAAGGGAAAGAGCTTGCCAGCGAGATGCTACTAAAAGGAATTGGTGATTACTTTCAAATGGTCGATCTTTATTTGACCATCCTTATCCAGCTTCATGAATACCAAGAAATCGTTACAACGATTGAAGCGTTAATGGACGAAATGGAAATCCCGCCGGAAAGACATGATCACTTTCTAACCATTCTCCAATTTAGTAGACGAATGGCAGATAATACTCAGTCTGACGAAAGCGAGGAAGAGCTTGAAGAAAGCAATCCGAAAAAGCTTAACCTATTTCAATTAAAAAATCTTAATGAGCAAATGCTAGTTGTTTCAAATCTGGCGGACAAAAATATCCGTCCCTATATTGATGAAATTAAAGAGTATCTGTTTGCCGATGAGGGCCATCCTTTTTTAAAGTCAATGCTGTTATCTCTATTAAAAGAACAAGAATATGACAAGGAAATAATCGTTAAAAAATTTAAAAAGGTAGCAACTGTGACCCCTGCTGAACTGTCAGAAATCCAATCTCAACCCCGTATGAAGGAAATTGAAAGGATATTGTCTGATAGATTGGAAAGTAGTGATCCCGTTCTTTTTGAGAATATTAGAGCCATGATTGAACGGATATTCTTTATTACTTATCCTTTTGAATTGGAGCCGGAAGGAGATTCTAGCTGGGCGGCTGCCTTTCACATACTTGGGTATAGTTATCTAGGGATTGATATTGATTTAGAAGAAATCTCAATAGACTATGAGGTATCTTCTTCAGTAATAGAAAAAACGATGTTGATTATAGGTGAAATAGAAGAAATTTCTTACCCTAATATATAGGCAACGCTGTTGAAAGAAAAAAATCCTGTGTTATAATGTAAGGGTTGCGTGTGTAAGAAAAATAAATTATACATCTAAAAGTGAAGAAAGAGCGTGAGTGAATAGGCTTCTTCACACAAATTTCGTTACAAATGAAATGATAATAGATTGTTGGAGGGAAAAGTATGTCAGTGAATTGGGAAAAATTAGAAGGAAACCGCGGTGTCCTTACATTTGAAGTTAGTGCAGAAAAAGTAAACGAAGGTTTAACATCTGCTTTTAACAAAGTTGTTAAAACAGTAAACGTTCCAGGCTTCCGTAAAGGTAAAATGCCTCGTGCAATGTTCGAAAAGCGTTTCGGTGTAGAAGCTTTATATCAAGATGCTTTAGATTTTATTTTTCCAGAAGCTTATGGAAATGCAATTGACGAATCAGGAATCACACCAATTGACCAACCTGAAAACGTTGATTTTGACCTTGATGAAATGGGTAAAGATAAACCATTTACTTTTAAAGCAACTGTTCAAGTTAAGCCTGAAGTTAAATTAGGCGAATACAAAGGATTAGAAGTTGAAGAATTAGATACAACTGTTACTGACGAAGACGTGGCAAAGGAACTTGAAACACTTCAAAATCGCCAAGCAGAATTAGTTGTTAAAGAAGAAGGTACAGCAGTACTTGGCGATACAGTTGTTATCGACTTTGAAGGCTTTGTTGATGGCGAAGCATTTGAAGGTGGACAAGCTGAAAACCACACACTTGAATTAGGTTCAGGTTCATTCATTCCTGGATTTGAAGAGCAACTTGTAGGCGTAGCTACTGGTGAATCTAAGGATGTTGAAGTAACATTCCCGGAAGAATACCATGCTGCTGAACTTGCAGGTAAACAAGCAGTGTTCAAGACAACTGTTCACGAAATCAAAGGAAAAGAACTTCCTGAATTAGATGATGAATTTGCAAAAGATGTTGACGATGAAGTTGAAACATTGGATGCTTTAAAAGAAAAAATTAAAACTCGTTTAGAGAATAGCAAGAAACATGAAGCTGAGCATCACCTTCGTGATTCAGTTGTAGAACAAGCTTCTGCAAATGCGGAAATTGAAATTCCAGAAGTTATGATTGAGAACGAAACAAATCGTATGCTTCAAGAATTTGAGCAACGCTTATCACAACAAGGCATGAATCTTGAACTTTACTTCCAATTTTCAGGTCAAGATGAAGCAGCCTTAAGAGGTCAAATGAAAGAGGAAGCTGAAGGCCGTGTACGTGTTAATTTAACACTTGAAGCGATTGCTGAAGCTGAAAACCTTGAAGTAACTGACGAAGAAGTAGATTCAGAACTTGAAAAGATGGCTGCTATGTACAACATGACAGTTGACAACATCAAGCAAGCACTTGGTGGAGTTGGAAGCATTAAGGGTGACCTTAAACTTCAAAAAGCAGTAGAATTCTTAGTAGAAAATAAAAAGTAAATAATTGATAAAACAAGGTACGATAAAATCGTGCCTTGTTTTATACATTTTTATGAATACATATTATAATGAAGACAGGAAAACCTTTTTCACAATATGCAGGAAAGTATCTTATACATAACGAATAAAATAAAATGTGGACTAGTTAGATTTATTTTATTAAAAAGTGGTTAAGCTTAATGAGTACATAGAGTTCTTTTTGAAGTGCGTCACCAAACAAAATATCGATTGAATAACATATTTGACTAAAGCGTTTTATTTCCAGTCCACTGCCTGCATGTGATACAATGCAATACATACAACTGTATATTCTGAAAGTAAAAAAACGGATTTTTGTTTGTGTTACGCAACTTTAAATAGTTTATAACACGTTTTAAGGGGTGAAAGGATTGTTTAAATTTAATGATGAAAAAGGACAATTGAAGTGTTCTTTCTGTGGTAAAACACAGGATCAAGTTCGAAAGCTGGTTGCCGGACCTGGAGTTTATATATGTGACGAATGTATCGAGTTATGTACAGAAATCGTCGAAGAAGAGCTTGGAACAGAAGAAGAAGTAGAATTCAAAGATGTTCCAAAGCCAAAAGAAATCTGTGAAATCCTTGATGAATACGTCATTGGTCAGGATCAGGCAAAAAAATCTTTATCGGTTGCTGTTTATAATCACTACAAGCGTATCAACTCTAATAGTAAAATTGATGATGTTGAGTTGGCAAAAAGTAATATTTGTATGATTGGACCAACAGGTAGTGGTAAAACACTTTTAGCTCAAACATTAGCTCGGATACTGAATGTTCCATTTGCCATTGCAGATGCAACTTCACTTACTGAAGCAGGTTATGTTGGTGAAGACGTAGAGAATATTTTGTTAAAATTGATTCAATCTGCTGATTACGATGTGGAAAAGGCAGAAAAAGGTATTATTTATATTGATGAAATTGACAAAATTGCTCGTAAATCTGAAAATCCTTCAATCACCAGAGATGTATCGGGTGAAGGTGTTCAGCAGGCTCTTCTAAAAATTCTTGAAGGTACTGTTGCAAGCGTTCCACCGCAAGGCGGCCGTAAGCACCCGCATCAGGAATTTATTCAAATCGATACGACTAATATTTTGTTTATCTGTGGCGGAGCCTTCGATGGCATCGAACCGATTATTAAACGTCGTCTTGGTCAAAAGGTTATTGGTTTTGGCTCTGATGTGAAGCAGCAAGATATCGGTCAAAAAGAACTTCTTTCTAAGGTATTACCTGAGGATTTACTCCGTTTTGGTTTAATTCCGGAGTTCATCGGGCGTTTACCAGTTATTGCAAGCCTTGAGCAATTAGATGAAGCAGCATTAATTGAAATCTTAACAAAGCCAAAAAATGCTCTAGTTAAGCAATATCAAAAAATGCTTGAAATCGACGAGGTAGAATTAGAGTTCGAAGAAGCTGCACTAGTTGAAATCGCCAAAAAGGCGATTGAACGTAAAACAGGTGCACGTGGCTTACGTTCTATTATCGAAGGAATCATGCTGGATGTTATGTTTGATCTTCCATCTCGCAGTGACATTACGAAGTGTATCATTACTCCGGAAACAATCACTGAAAATAGTGTTCCAAAGCTATTATTAGAAGATGGAACCGTGATTGTTAAAGAAAAATCAGCTTAAAAAATGAAGGTTCGGCATATATGCCGGACCTTTTTTCATTTCACATTTTTCTCCCTAATGCCTCCAAGAACCCTTCCCCATCCTTTAAAAATCAATGAAGAACAAAATTATGTATGGTTCGCTCAACAGTTTCTTACAATTTAATGGTTTATTCCAACTCTCTGCAGGAAATACTTATTAATATCTACCAGAGTTTACAGTAGCAGGAGGGAAAATTATGAGCTGGACTGGGATTGCCTTATTTATACAGCTTTTCTTTGGGATTATTATTGGGCTGTATTTTTGGAATTTATTAAAAAGCCAGAGGACACAAAAGGTCTCCATTGATCGGGAATCCCGTAAGGAAATGGATCAACTTCGAAAAATGAGATCAATTTCCTTAACTGAGCCACTGTCAGAGAAAGTCCGCCCGACAAGCTTTGATGATATCGTTGGCCAAGAAGATGGTATAAAATCGTTAAAAGCAGCACTATGTGGTCCGAATCCGCAGCATGTTATTATCTATGGACCACCTGGAATAGGGAAAACGGCCGCAGCAAGGCTTGTGCTAGAAGAAGCGAAAAAAAATCGCAAATCACCATTTAAACCAGCCTCTGTCTTCGTTGAATTGGATGCGACTACCGCTCGATTCGATGAACGAGGGATTGCTGATCCATTAATTGGCTCCGTCCATGATCCTATCTATCAAGGCGCTGGTGCAATGGGACAAGCAGGAATTCCCCAACCAAAACAAGGGGCAGTGACCAATGCACATGGCGGTGTACTTTTCATCGATGAAATTGGTGAGCTCCACCCGATTCAAATGAATAAATTATTAAAGGTACTAGAGGATCGAAAGGTATATTTGGAAAGTGCATATTACAATGAAGAAAACAATCAAATACCAACGCATATCCATGATATTTTTAAAAATGGCCTTCCAGCCGATTTTCGTTTAGTCGGTGCGACAACGCGTACGCCGAATGAAATACCTCCTGCGATACGCTCACGCTGTATGGAGGTTTTCTTTAGAGAACTTAGCCAAGAAGAAATTGTTCAAGTAGGTAAAAAAGCAGCAGAAAAAGTAAATCTTGATATTAGTGAGACAGGATTAGAAACATTATCTAGCTATGCAAGAAATGGTCGCGAAGCAGTTAATATGATACAAATTTCCGCTGGACTAGCAATCACTGAAGAGCGGAATTTTATTAAAGATGAAGATATCGAATGGGTTGTTCATTCAAGTCAAATGACACCGCGGATGGAAAGAAAGATTAATGCGGATTCTCATATTGGCCTTGTTAATGGCTTAGCTGTTTATGGTCCCAATTCAGGTGCACTACTCGAAATTGAGGTAACAGTGATCCCTGCGAAGGATAAAGGTTCGATTAATATTACAGGGATTGTTGATGAAGAAAGTATCGGGGGTCAAGGAAAATCGGTTCGCCGCAAAAGTATGGCAAGAGGGTCGATTGAAAATGTTATCACCGTTTTACGCTCAATGGGCGTACCGGCAGATGATTTTGATATACACGTCAATTTCCCTGGTGGTGTTCCGATCGATGGTCCATCGGCTGGAATCGCGATGGCAACGGGGATTTATTCAGCCATTTACAAAATTCCGATTGATAACAAGGTCGCAATGACTGGTGAAATCAGTATTCATGGGAATGTAAAACCTATCGGTGGAGTGTATCCAAAGGTCAAGGCTGCACGAAAAGCAGGAGCAACAACCGTCATCATTCCAGAGGAAAATATGCAATCAATTCTAAATGAGATTGACGGCATTCGAATCGTGCCTGTCACCCATCTGAATCAAGTATTTGAAATTGCCCTCGAAAAAGAATTCCCAATTAACAATGTCATACCAGCATCCATCGAACTATCGAAAAAAGAATCGATATAAAAATAAACACTTCGGTTTATTAAAACTGAAGTGTTTATTTTTTAATATGGAAAGAAATCATCATAGTTGGGGAAAAATAAATTATCTTGATACGCATTTCGTAAAATTAGACACTTATTTGTAAATAAGATAGAATTGTACAAAGACTATTCCTGCTTAGGAAATAATGATTTTGCATGTGGAGGTGCAGTTATATGGCGAAAAATAAAGAAATAATCGTCCCCCTCCTACCGCTTCGAGGGTTGCTTGTATATCCGACAATGGTCCTGCATTTAGATGTAGGGCGCGAACGTTCGGTGGAAGCCTTAGAAAAAGCGATGGTAGATGACCACTTGATATTTTTAACAACTCAAACAGAAGTTTCAATTGATGATCCTTCTGAACAAGATTTATACAAGATGGGGACCTTAACAAAGGTAAAACAAATGCTTAAG
>JAQSXG010000148.1 GCA_029256785.1 Neobacillus sp. | reverse complement strand
TCTGTTAGGATTGACACTAAACGTTTTTGATACTGAGAAGGAACGATGATTGTCTCCGGCTTGATACCTCTAAAGTTTTTTAAATGAGGCTTTAACTTAATCAGTTCAGGAGTACGTGCTTCCACAATGACCGGACCCTGATAGTTTGCTTTTTTTATCCATTTAAAGGCCTTTCCCGTATCAACGACTATAATCACATCATACTGGTTGTCTCGAATGATCCTACTAATTTCCTGTTCATCCTTTGTTAAATAGACGGGAGCAATATCCTGCATAATATGGAGCCCGCCATGATCTGTCGTATAGAGAAATTCCGTATCAATTCCATGTTTTTTAAAATAGATCGCGCGATTCCGCCAGCCGGCGTTTACGCCACCGACTGTGAGTAGACGCCAAATGACAAGTACTTTCATAATATATTCCCCTCTTTTTATTCGGGCTTCCTCCTCTTCAAAATCTCCTATTTATATTTTTCAAAAAAAATTATTTTGGGCGTTTTTTATCTTTATCTTTTTCATGATTTTTACCCTTTTTCTTATCGTGTTTTTGATCCTTTACACCATGCTTTTTATTCTTATCCTGTTTTTTTTCTTTACCACGGTTGTGTTCATGATTTCTTTCACCCTCATAACGTTTTCCGTGATGGTGGTGCCCTCCACGATCACCTTCAAAGCGTTTTCCACGATCATGGAAACGGTTGCCATTAGAGAGTCTATCTCCTTCATAACGACCAACACTTTCAAAAGAATTTCCTGTTGCACCAAGCTTCCGCTGATCCCAGTATTCATCAATTTTTGCCATGATTGTATCTAAGTCAGCTCCACGTGCAAGCATTAACTTGACCCATTCTTCCTTGAAGACCTTGTGTACCAGGCCTTCTAGCATGATGGCATAATTTTTCTCATCATCAGTCGTCAACAATATTTTATTTTTTGAGTTTACCTTTTCACTCTCACTTGACTGAGATAGAAGGATTGCGGTAATTTGTCGGGATATTTCTTCCATGCGGATGTAATGTAGCCATTCTTGATAAACAGCAGGAGCCATTTCTTTCACATATGTTAAAAAAATAGCTTTATTTTCTTCTCCTAATGAGGTTAATAGTTTTCGAGGATAAGGATAAACACGGTCTCTCCAAATCGTTCGTGCAACATCGATTACCTTCAAACTTCCATCAGGCTGTAAATATATCTGCCGCTTATGGTGGTCAATCCGTTCATAGCCAATGGCTTTAAAAGTGATAAGCATTTCTATTAATTTAGCTGATAGTGTTCGGGTTAACGGCTGCGATTGCAGATATTCGCGTAAATCCACCCCTCTGATAATTTCCATCGCAATATAGAGCGGTCCTTTTCCATAAAGCTTCGGAAATAAGTTAGTATGCTGACCAAGTGATAAGGCATAATATTCGCGGTCACAATCTTCGGTATTTCCAAATACCTTCACACAAACGTCATCCGACAGTTGAAAAACTGCACCTTGCCGCCCTTTTCCCATCATCACTAATGGTGACTGATTAATTACTTCCACGTCTGCATTAACCATGTTACGAACGTGTATTTTGCTCAACCATTGTTCTAAATTTTGATTAAACATATATTCCCTCCTTTCGATTTTGATAAAATTTATCGGCAGTGCCTGTCTGATTCTTCGCTCTGAAATTTCTTTCAAGCAACTTACCGCCTACTATAGTTAATTCAACAAGCGCTTAATGTGTACAGGCGTCAGTCTACAAAATTAAAAATGTATGACAGGCTTAGTGTGAAACATGGAAAAATTCGTCGCAGATTGATAATCTTTATCAACGTCCATACATATTTAACAAATAAATGAAGTTTATTTAACATTTCTTCCAAATAAAATCCTTCTGGGCAAATTTTCTATACTATTAGATTATTGGATGATTAGAAAGGAGATTTTTATGCATACAGAAGAAACAGTGATCGATCATTCTTCCCTACTACATAGTAGGTTGTACATTAATCAATTAATTCGGTTTATTTTAGATGAAACGCCTAATAGAGATTCTTTATTAGAAATTGTAAATACTTCACAATTTGAATCTTTTTGTGAAATCAGTGCGGGTGCTAGTCTTATTAAGAAGGGCATTGAATCACTGAATTCAACAGAGGATGAAGAATTGGCAAAGCAAGAATTTAACCGATTGTTCGTCGGTCCAGATATGCTTCCTGCCCCACTTTGGGAATCCGTTTATTTGGGACGAGAACATCTTTTGTTTGAGGAAGAGACACTAAAGGTAAGAGAGTGTTACCACGAATATGGATTGAGCTTTGTTCATGAGAATAATGAGCCCGATGATCATATTGTCATTGAATTAGAATTTCTAAGCTATTTAATCCAAAAAACAATTGAAACAACAGATGTTAACATGCAACAAAAATTAGTAGCAGATCAGCAATCGTTTTTTAATGATCATCTATCCAAATGGGCTCTTTCCTTTTGTGAACATTTGAACAAAGCAACCACCTTTGACCTTTACCGTGGCGCTGCACAGCTGTTAGCCGAATATATCAGCTTTGAAATGGAATCAATCCCTTTTTTAATGGAGGCATTCGATAATGAGTGATAAAAACCTTCTTAGTAAAATTGGTGAGAGCAAGCTTTCACGCCGGTCACTCTTGAAATGGACTGGAATTGCTGCCGTACCAGTTGTTGCTGGAGGCGTATGGTCAACAAAATATTTAACCAAGAATAAGAACATTGTCGAAGCAAGTGAAACCATCGTTCCTACCTGTAGTACGTTAGATTGTGGTGGTAAGTGTATGATAAAAGCCCATGTAAAAGATGGTGTCATTACACGTATAAGCGCTCGTAGCGATGAGGAACTTGATGAAGACAACCCTTTCATGAAAGCCTGTGTTAGAGGCCGCTCCTATCGTAAAAACCAATACCATCCTGACCGTTTAAAATATCCAATGAAGCGCACGGGAAAACGCGGGGAAGGGAAATTTGAACGGATTACTTGGGAGGAAGCAGTTGCAACGATTGTAAGCGAAACCAAACGAATTACTGAAAAATATGGACCTGCTTCAAGGTATGTTCACCAAGGTACTGCCGTTACAGGTGGCACTGTTGGTGGTGCACAGCTAGCGAGAAGGTTAATGGCCCTATCCGGAGGCTTTCTTAACTATTATCATTCAGTAAGTATGGGCAATACTGCTGCTGCGACTCCATATACATATGGTACCGCGCAAACGGGCAGCAGCCTGGATTCCCTCATTGATTCAAAATTAATAATTTTATGGGGACATAATCCTGCTGAAACCATCTTTGGAAATACAAACCATTATTATAAAAAGTTAAAAGAAGCGGGCATAAAAATCATTGCGATTGACCCAAGGTACTCTAACTCAGCTATTGCTTTTGCGGATGAATGGATCCCATTACTACCTGGAACAGATAATGCCCTAATGGATGCAATGGCCTATGTCATTGTTACAGAAAATCTGCATAACAAGGCGTTCCTTGATAAGTATGTGGTCGGGTTTGATGAGGAGCATATGCCTGAGGACGTACCTGCTAATGAATCGTTGGTGTCCTATCTTATGGGTAAAAAGGATGGACAAGAAAAAACTCCAGAGTGGGCGGAAGCGATTTGCCGGGTCCCTGCCAAGAAAATTCGTGAGCTTGCTCGTGAATACGCAACGGCAAAACCAGCTGCACTCATTCAAGGCTGGGGTCCACAGCGCCATGCTAGCGGCGAAAGAATTGCCCGTGGTGGAACCATGTTAGCAACAATTACAGGGAATGTTGGCGTTTCCGGTGGTTGGGCTTCAGGATATGGTGGGATTCCAAGAAAATTCCCAGTAGGAATTCCTGTTCCTGAGAACCCTGTAAAGCCTAGTATTTCTATTATGAATTGGACAGATGCGATTACAGATGCAAGTAAACTCACCCCTGAAGATGGCCTAGTTGATGGGGAAAAGCTAACAACAAATATCAAATTACTTTTTAACCTTGCTGGAAATTACCTGATTAATCAGCAGCCAGATATAAATAAGACGAAAAAGATCCTTGAAGATGAAAGTTTAGTAGAGTTTATCGTTGCAAGTGACCACTTCTTAACTCCTAGTGCAAAATATGCTGATATTCTGCTACCAGAAACAACCTTCTTTGAACGCTGGAATATTGGCGAGTCATGGGCTTCAGGTGACTATATCATCCTATCTGAAAAGGTCGTTGAAAACTATTACGAATCACGTTCCGATTATGATTGGCTTTCAGAGGTTGCAGAAGGTTTAGGTGTTGGTCAAGCATTTACAGAGGGACGTAACGAGCTTGACTGGATTAAATATATATTGGATGAAACAAGAAAAGTTGAGCCAAGCACCCCAACCTTCGAGGAATTTAAGAAGAAACGGATTCATTATTGGCGTTACGATGGACCACGTATTGCGTTTAAGGATCAAATAAACGATCCAGACAACCATCCATTCGAAACACCATCTGGAAAAATCGAGCTATTCTCTAAGCGTTTATATGATATGAATAACAATGAAATCCCTGCCATTCCAACCTATGTACCGGAATGGGAAGGTCCGGAAGATCCACTAACAGCAAAATTCCCGCTGCAGTGTATCACGTGGAAAGGTCGCAACCGTGCAAACTCAACCTTTGCTAACCATCCATGGTTGAACGAAGTCGCTGAACAAGTATTATGGATAAATCCTATTGATGCCCAACAGCGGAATATAAAAAAGGGTGACAAAATCAAAGTTTATAATGATCGTGGCACGTTAATGATTCCGGCAGAAGTCACAACAAGAATTATGCCTGGTGTCGTTGCCATGCAGGCTGGTGCTTGGTATAATCCTGATAAGAACGGCGTTGACCAAGGTGGCTGTGCCAACGTCCTAACAAGCCAGCGAAAAACACCACTAGCCAAAGGAAACGCCCACCAAACCATGCTCGTCGAAGTACAAAAAGCATAAAAAAAGGCTGGTTTCTACCCAAAAGAAACCAGCCTTTTTACTATAATTCTCCACATTGTCCACTGGAGGCGTACAAATGTATTTGCTTGGTGCCTGTCACCACATTCTGTGGTGACAGGCACCAAATTATTATTTCTTTACTAGCTTTCGAACACCAAATGCTGCACCTGCTAGAATGATTAAGGCTGTTAGTAGGTAAAGCGGGTTTGTTAGTGGGTTGCTTTTTTCTTCTGTTGTTTCTTCGCCGCCAGCACTGACGGGTAGTGGTTCACCTTCTCCTACAAAGGTAACTGCCATTTGACCGTCGACAAGCGTTATTGTCTCTTCACCAAACAGTTCGATAAAGTAGTCTATGTTTTCTTGATTATAAGGTAAAATTCCAATTTCAACCGTGGTATCTGATGGTGCTGTATGGGTGACGCTAATCCCTCTTGCTTCAAGTTCCTCGGCATGATCTTCGAAAATATATTTATCAATCTCAGCTTGTTTAGCAAGTACCGCCTCATTTGAATCTGCAAAAGTTACTACTGTAGTACCAAAGAATAGACATAATCCCAAAATTAAAGTGCTAAAAAGTTTCATTTTCATAATAAATTCCTCCTAATTAAATGATCGGGCAATTTTCAATGCCTCTGTTGATGAAAGGATTCCATTAATAACGTATTGACTATCGTTAACAAACCAGTTCAGTTCTACATCCAACTGCTCAGGTGTCTCTTTTTTCAAATACCCCTCATGACCATTAATGTCTACCAATTCAGTACCCAATGGTTTGTATGCTCCATCCGTTCGTTCAACCAATACCGAATAACTTGCATTAATAGAAGTGAAGGTAAAAATGAGTTTTTGCGTCTGTTCCTGTGTGCCATTCAAAACATGAATTCTCTCAAGCTGAAAATTCTCTGGCACATATGTTGGTAACAGTAAATCATCCCCGTACCATTCCCTCGCTTCCTCCATAGAATTTAACTCCCTAATTTCCTCGTTAGATGGAGCTGGTAATAAACTGGCATTTTCTTCACTTTGGAAGGTGCTGAAATTTGATTCCTGCATTAGGTTGGGCTGGTCTTCATTAGAGTCCGTTTCAAGGAATAAGATCGATGTAAAAACCACTAAACCGATTGCAGCCACTAGTGCTGAATAAGAAAAAACACGAAATTTCACCATTCTACTAATAACATTGCGAAACTGGGACTTTTTTTCGCCTGTTCGTATTTTCTTTCTTACTTCTTCCTTTAGCCCAGCATGGAAATCTAGCGAATCAAACATTGTTTCGTCTAACTCTTCAGTAAATAGTGTCTTTACATCCTCTTTAGGATTGGTCATTATGGATCCCCTCCTTTTCGAGTTTTTCCCCTAATAATTTCCGAGCTCTATGCATTCTGCCACGAACAGTCCCTTCTGGAATACCAGCAGCCGAAGCAATTTCAATCGTAGTAAAATCTAAATAGTAAAATAAAAATAACACTTCTCGGTAATGTAACGGCAAAGTTAGAACATGCTTTAGAATTTGGGTACTATTCATACGTTTCATCACTTCATCTTCAAGATTAGGACCATGCCTATCGTCTTCACTACTAACGTCTGAGGGTATTTCAGTTGATGCTTTTTTGCGAAAATAATCATGACAAAGATTAATTGTAATCTTAACCAACCAAGTCTTCACACTGCTCTCCCCTCTGAAATTTGTCCAACTGCGGAAGGCACGAATAAATGCTTCCTGGCTAATATCTTCAGCGAGATGTCGATCATTCAAGTAAAAATATGCGGTACGCAAAACCAATGAACCATAACAATCCATCATTTCTTCGATGGCCTGAGAAGGTTCATCAGAGAAGTTTGACTCAAGTATTTGGCGGGAAGGCCTTCCCATTTGACCACCTCCACTTTAATAGACTTATCAAACCTTGCACGCGCTACACTATTTGAAAAATATTTTTTTTAAAAGATTCAATCGCCCACCAAGGCATCGGACATTCTTGGGTTAAAGGCTTGTCTTGTTATTCTTAAGATTCTGTAAATATATCCTCATTCTCTCCTTTTTATTGTACAATTAACTTACCGATACATAATTTTACGGAGGTTTTTATGAAGCGTCTGACTGATCATTTAATTGTCATTTCATTTGATTGTTTATCAGCATTGGATTTTCCAATTCTGCAAACATTACCACATTTTCAAACGATCCTCCAGCAGGGTTCGATGGTCGAAAGGGTAGAAACAATATATCCATCGGTCACCTATCCCTGTCATGCAACGATTGTGACTGGAAACTATCCTAACAAGCATGGGGTGATCAACAATACACTCCTGCAGCCTGGGAGAACTTCACCTGATTGGAATTGGTTTAGAAGCGCCATTAAAACTACTACCTTGTATGATGAAGCAAAAAAGGCCAATCTTACAACAGCCGCCCTGCTTTGGCCTGTTACTGGGAAAGCGAATATCGACTATAACTTACCCGAGATTTTCGCCAATCGTCCTTGGCAACATCAAATTCTTGTTTCTCTATTTAGCGGTAGCCCCCGTTATCAATGGGATCTGAATCAACGTTTCGGTTCACTTAGGAACGGGTTAAATCAGCCCGAATTGGACCATTTCGTATTAGAATCTACTATCCATACGATAAAAACTAAGAAACCTAATTTGTTAATGGTTCACTTTACTGATTTAGACACACAACGCCATTACCATGGTTTTTCATCTAAAGAAGCCACGGATGCGATTCATCGGCATGATGAACGACTCGGAAGAATTCTTAAAGCATTGCAAGAAAGTGGAATCTATGAAAATTCAACCGTTGTCATTCTAGGTGACCATAGTGCATTAGATGAATCAAAAGCACTTCATCCTAATGTTCTTTTTCAAAAACGAAATCTTATTACTACCTATGGTTCCGGAAAAATAAATAATTGGAGAGCCTACTGTAAAAGTTGTGATGGTTCAGCATATATTTATCTAAAAGATAAACAGGATCAAGCAACCTTCGCTGAAGTGAAGCAATTATTGGATGAACTGCTTATGGACCCCGAATCCGGAATTGAGACCGTCCTTTCAGGAGAGCAAGCAGCGGATATGGGTGCAGACGGTGATTGTGCGTTTATGCTTGAAGCAAAGCAGGGATATTTCTTTTTAGAGGATCATCAGGGAGAATATTTAAAGAATATTACTGCTAGAGATGTTGCAGATAATAAAAAATACACCCTAGCCTGCCACGGCTATTCTCCTAAAAAAGAAAATTATCAAACCATATTTATGGCAGCTGGAAAAGGTATTCGTCAGAATGTCCGTCTTCCTTTTGCTCGGCTTATTGATGAAGGCCCAACCTTTGCTAGGTTGTTAGGTGTTGACCTTGGTGATACAGATGGAAAAATCATCGAAGAGCTATTAACACTTTAAAGTACAATATAAAAGGAGGGAAACTCATGAGCCGACGATTGACAACGCAAGAAAAGAGTTGGGTGTTTTATGATTGGGCAAATTCTGCTTATTCAATCCTAATTACAACAGCAATATTCCCGTTATTCTTTAAAGCAGCAGCGGATGGGGCTGGTCTAGCAGGTTCAACTTCAACAGCCTATTTAGGCTATGCAAATTCCTTTGGAACCTTAATTGTTTCGATATCTGCACCCATTTTAGGGACGATTGGGGATTTTCGAGGATTTAAGAAACGATTATTCACCATTTTTGCAATTCTCGGTATCGTGTTTACGGCATTGCTTGCTGTTGTTCTAGTAACCAATGGTTGCTACTCTTAATCTGTTATATTATCACCGTGATCGGATTTGGAGGCGCTAACATTTTCTATGATGCCTTTTTAGTAGATGTAACGAGTGAAGAACGAATGAACCGGATTTCCTCACGAGGTTTTGCAATGGGCTATATTGGTAGTACGATTCCTTTTATCCTTGGTATTGCCCTTATTCTTTTATCTCAACAAGGTATACTGCCATTATCTGTCACCGTTGCAAGTCAAATCGCTTTTGCTATAACTGCATTATGGTGGGGAATTTTCACGATTCCGATGCTGAAAAATGTGGAACAAAAATACTACGTTGAACGTGTAGCTAATCCGATTTCTAGTAGCTTCAAACGGATGATTCAAACCTTTAAACATATTAAAGCTTATCGCCCATTATTTTTATTTCTAATTGCTTATTTCTTTTATATTGATGGCGTTCATACGATTATCACCATGTCTACTGCCTACGGAACAGACCTTGGCATCACCTCAACAAACTTACTGATTATTTTATTTGCAACTCAGGTAATCGCTGCTCCTTTTGCGATTCTCTATGGTAAACTGGCAGATAAATTTTCGGGTAAAAAAATGCTTTTAGTTGGGATTTTTATTTATATTATTATTTGTATCTATGCTTATTTCTTAAAAACGACCTTAGATTTCTGGATTTTGGCCATGCTCGTCGGATCTTCTCAAGGTGGGATACAGGCACTAAGCCGTTCCTATTTTGCAAAATTAGTACCGAAAGAGCATGCTAACGAATTCTTTGGTTTCTATAATATCTTTTATAAATTTGCGTCCATCCTTGGACCCTTCTTAGTCGGTGTTACCGCACAAATAACAGGCAGTACCAATAGCGGTGTATTCAGCTTAGTGATCCTGTTTATTATTGGTGGGGCCATCCTCCTTCGTGTACC
>JAQSXG010000147.1 GCA_029256785.1 Neobacillus sp. | reverse complement strand
GTATGATCCATGCGATGATCATTCCAATATTTCTCCAAAACATCTTCGACTTGTTTAATTCTTACAATATCGTCAAAAGACAATACATTATTTCCTAAAATCTCATATGGAGAATGATCCATATATACATAATTATGTTCCTTTGCACGAAGGCGTAATCCGGTGCCACGTAACATTTTTAAAAAGCCTAACTGAAGTTCCTCGGGACGCATTTCAAAAACATCATTGAATGTTTTAAGGAAAGAGGAATAATCCTCCTCAGGGAGTCCGGCAATTAAATCGAGATGCTGGTCAATCTTACCGCCATTCTTCACCATTGTTACGGTTCTGGTTAGTTTTGAAAAATTTTGCTTACGCTTAACAAGTTCATTTGTATCATCATTAGTTGATTGTACCCCAATTTCAAAGCGGAACAACCCTTTTGGTGCCTCATTATTTAAAAACTCAATTACCTCAGGCCTCATAATATCCGCAGTTATCTCAAATTGAAACACGGTTCCAGGAAGATGTTCATCTATCAAGAATCGGAACATTTCCATTGCATAGCTTCTGCTAATATTAAAGGTTCGGTCAACGAACTTTAATGTTTTTGCGCCATTGGCCATTAAATAACGAATATCATCTTTAATTTTTTCCCGATCAAAATAACGCACTCCTACTTCTATAGAAGAAAGACAAAATTGGCAGTTGAATGGACAGCCGCGGCTTGTTTCGATATAAGTCACTCGCTTCCCGAGTTGCCCAAGGTCTTCCTCAAAACGGTAAGGAGATGGAAGCTCCTTAAGATCTAACTTATTCATTTGTGGAGTGATCTTTACTTGTTCTTCATCACGGAAGGAAATTCCATAGACATTTTTAAAATTGCCTTCTCCTTCAAGTTCAAGAAGTAACTGTTTAAAGGTTTTTTCACCTTCACCAAGAACAATAAAATCAACGTTTGGAATTTTCTCCATCCATTCAACAGTATCATAGCTGACCTCAGGACCACCAAGTATAATTTGGATTTTAGGATCAATTTTTTTAAGCATATTAACAACCTTAATGGTTTCTTCAATATTCCATATATAACAACTGAAGCCAATAACTGTAGGTTTTTGTTGATAGAGGTCCGTCACGATGTTCATAATTGGATCCTTTATCGTGTATTCCTTCAATTTAACATCAAATTCTGGTGAAGCGTACGCTTTTAAATAGCGAATTGCAAGGTTGGTATGTATATATTTAGCATTTAAAGTACAACAGATAACATTCATCAAAAAACTCCTTTGTCAATATAAAACAATAGTCTATTATATCCTGTTTGCGACAAAAAAGGTAGTTAATAGACAGGTGTGAAATGGAAAAATTAATGCGTCTTTTCTCTGTTATACCACAGCTTGTAATCTGTATTATACCGATGAAAAGGTAAGCAGGTCTTTAGAAATAAGGTTTAAATAAAGAATGAAAAATGTGTTTCACTTTTTTATTGCCGTGTTTGACTTTTATCACAGCGTAAAAGAAGTAAATCTACTACAATAAATCTGGAGTAATTAAATCTTTACAATTTAATGAACAAAAAAGTGTTTTCGCTTTATTATGAATCGGGGGGAGAATATGTCTATTTTACCGAAGAAAAATGAACTTGGCTTTTTTGAAATCCGTTTAGAATCTATTGGTGGCCTTGGGGCAAATCTTGCAGGGAAAATGCTGGCAGAAGCTGGAGTGTTTAGTCTTGGTTTAAAGGGGTCCAATTTTTCATCTTATGGTTCTGAAAAGAAAGGGTCTCCAGTTAAGAGTTTTGTGCGTTTTTGTGAACCTGATGTAGAAATTAGAGATCATAGCCCAATTGAACAACCACATATCGTTGGCGTTTTTCATGAAGCATTATATAGAACCGTTAATGTCGTCAGCGGTCTCGATCCTGATGGAATTGTTTTAGTAAACTCGGCAAGAGATTTTGATGAGGTTAGAAGAGATTTACAGCTAGAATACGGCACACTTGCCATCGTTGATGCACTTTCCATTGCTGTTGAAGAAAAAACAAAAGTCAATACGGCAATGCTCGGTGCCTTGTACCGTATATGTGACTTTTTAAATCCGGAGTCGATGCGAGATGTGATTCGCAAAACATTTACAAAGAAATATCCTCACCTTGTGGAACCGAATATTCGTACCTTTGATCGCGGATATAATGAAGTTCAATTTAAAACCTATGAAGCGCCAGCTGGAGCAGAGGGTAAAGCGTTTACACGTCCATTGCCAATGCTTGGATACATGACCCAAGATATCGGCGGTGTCATGGTTTCACAAGCAAATAGTATATATAAAGACTTGAGCGGTTCAAGGCAAGGCTTCCTTCCTGAGTTTCAGCAAGATAAATGTATACATTGTGCTGCATGTGATAATGTTTGTCCGGACTTTTGTTTCGTTTGGGAAGAAGGCGAAGATAAGCGTGGCAGAAAGCAAATGTTTCTCAAGGGAATTGATTATCAATATTGTAAGGGTTGCTTGAAATGTGTGGAAGCTTGTCCGACTGATGCTCTTGGTGATCTTCGTGAATTGCTAGGGTATGCAGATGAAAACCGTATGAAACAAAATTTCCCTTATATTTCAGGAGGTGCTCTTTAATGGCGATTTTAGAAGATAAATTAATTACTCAAAAAATAGCTGAACAAATTTCAACTTTTGAATCTGGAAATGAAATGGCTGCAATGGCTGCAGCCCAGATTAATTACCATATAATGGGTTACTTTCCGATTACACCGTCTACAGAAGTCGCCCAGTTTTTAGATCAAATGAAAACTCGCGGTGAGCATGATATCAAATTAATTCCGGCAGACGGGGAACATGGTTCTGCTGGTATATGTTATGGTGCAGCTGCTACAGGTGCTAGGGTCTTTAATGCAACAAGTGCAAACGGACTTTTATATATGATTGAACAGCTTCCTGTTCAATCTGGCACACGTTTTCCAATGGTTTTAAATCTTGTTACTCGTTCTGTTAGTGGTCCGCTGGATATTAGGGGTGACCATTCTGACCTTTATTATGCATTAAATACTGGTTGGGTTATTCTCACAGCTAAAACACCCCAAGCTGTTTATGATATGAATATCATAGCTTTGAAAATTGCTGAACACTCAAAAGTTCGGTTACCGGTTATTGTTGCTTATGATGGATTCTTTACTTCTCACCAAAAACGTAAAGTAGAATACTTCAAGGATCGAAAAGTGGTTCAAGAATTTGTGGGTGAGTGTCCGACCGATTACAATTTTGCTAGAGATCTCAAAAAACCAGTAACCATTGGGGCTCATATGAGCGGCGATGATTTTATCAACAATCATTTCCAACAATCTGAAGCAATCTACCAAGCGGGTGAAGTTTTCAAGGAAGTTGCAGCAGAATATGCACTCATTTCAGGAAGGGAGTATCCTGTTCTGGATTTATATAAAATGGAGGATGCGGATGTTGCCGTATTTCTATTAAATTCAGCAGCAGAATCAGCAAAAGATGTTGTTGACCAGCTTCGTGCAAAAGGAATTAAAGCCGGCGTAATTAGTCCGAATATTATCCGACCATTTCCAGCAAAGGAAATCCGTGAGGCTCTAAAAAATGTAAAGGCATTATTGGTTGGTGAACGTGCGGATTCTTATGGTGCCAATGGTCCTAATATCACACATGAGGTGAAATCTGCCCTCCAAGATGACAAGGAAAATAAGACAATCGTATTGAGTCGTGTATTTGGACTTGGGGGTAAAGATTTCTATGCTAGCGATGCGCATGCGTTCTTTGAAATGGTTATAGACGCAAAGGAAAAAGGCTATGCAGATAAGCCTTTTGATTATTATGGTCATATTCCAGGAAATCCTGAAAAAATTCTAAAGCCTGTTATACTTCCACAGTATGGGGATGTATATAAATCAGGGTTAATTGATGTGAATATGGATGAAGAGACTAATAAATTAAAGGTAAAAATCCCACCGCTCCGTGCCTTAACGGGAAAGCCAAAGAGAATTGCATCAGGTCATGGAGCTTGTCCGGGCTGTGGAATTTTTGCTGGATTGGAGTTATTTTTTAAAGGAATTGAGGGGGATATTGTTACACTATTTCAAACAGGCTGTGCTTATGTAACAACAACTGCTTACCCTAGTACCTCACATAAGCAAACGACAATACACAATCTATTTCAAAATGGTGCTGCCACTTTATCTGGTACACTTGAAGCGTTTTTAGAATTACAGCGCCGTGGTGAAATTGATGTTGACGACAATGCCACCTTTGTGATGATTACTGGTGATGGTGGCATGGATATTGGAATGGGTTCTGCAATTGGGACTGCACTAAGAGGTCATAAGCTAATTATGCTTGAGTATGATAATGAAGGCTATATGAATACCGGTTCGCAAATGTCCTATTCAACTCCAATTGGTCATATGACAAGTACATCTGGTGTTGGTAAAGCTCAAAAGGGAAAAGCCTTCCATCATAAAGATACAGCACAAATTATGGCAGCAACTAATATGCCTTATGTGTTTACCGGTTCTGAGGCATTCCCACAAGACTTAGTGAAAAAGGGTGCAAAGGCTCAGTGGTATGCACAGAATGTGGGAACCGTGTATGGGAAAATTCTAATTACCTGTCCACTAAATTGGAAATCTGATGACCGTTATGGCACGAAGATATTAGAAGAAGCGGTTAATTCCTGTTTTTTCCCTCTCTATGAGATCGAACAAGGAGTTACAACCATTACCTATAACCCAGAGGAAAAGAAAAAACGAGTCCAGCTTTCTGAATGGTTGAAATACATGGGCAAAACTAAACATCTTCTAAAAGAGGAAAATCAATCAATCTTAGAAGAATTTGAAGCAGAAGTAGAAAAACGCTGGTCAAGACTAAAAGCCAAACATGAAAATCCAATATTATAAGTTTAAAAGATTAAGCATTGCGCATAAAACGCTTTGCTTTTTTTCATATTTTACTGCCATCGACAGCCTTTTCAATTTTTTGCCATCAAAAAGGAATAATGTAATATAATGAAGAATATAGTTGTATTATTATTGTTCTATTTTGGGAGTGCGGGGTGGCTACAGGTGAAAGAGCAAATGAATCAAAATGTTGTATTGCATCTTGCGCAAGATGATAGTGATCGTTATATAAATAATATTGAGTTGCAAGAAAGTGAAAGAAAGTATAGAAGAATTTTTGAGTATTCAATGGACGGTTTAATGCTATGGAATGATGATTACCGGATTGTGGATATTAATAGTATGGCTTCGCAAATGTTTGGTACCACAAAAGATTACTTAATGGGTCATTTTATACTTGACTTGTTTAAGTATCACCAAGAAAATCAGGAAGAAATACTTCAACATATTGAACATGTCATACAATATGGAGACTTTGGTTCAGTAATAAAAATTGAAACAAAGGACGGAATTGAGAAATACTTTGATCTATCTACTAAAAAAGGTATGGTAGATGGCTTGAATTTTACAGTGTTTAAAGATGTGACTGAATCTGCAAAAATGCAGGAACAACTAAGAAAATCAGACCGACTGACTGTCATTGGCGAACTTGCTGCCGGAATTGCGCATGAAATTCGTAATCCAATGACAGCATTAAAAGGTTTTATTCAGTTGCTGGAAGGAAGTATAAAATCAGAACATGCGATGTATTATTCGGTAATTACCTCTGAATTAGCTAGAATTGATTCTATTATTAATGAATTTTTAGTTCTGTCAAAACCAAAGGCAATCAAATTTCAAGAAATAGATGTAAATCAGATTATTAAAGAAACCTTAGATTTACTTAGTGCACAGGCAGTACTTTATAATGTTCAATTTGATGCAAAATATGAATCTAACCTTACGTCTCTATATTGTGAACCAAACCAGCTAAAAAAGGTATTTATCAATATAATAAAAAATGCTATTGAAGGTATGCCAAACGGTGGAAGGATTACAATTACCCTAAACCAAGAAGAAAAAAGTCAAATTAGGATCTCCATTCAAGATGAAGGGATAGGTATACCGAAGGAAAATTTAAAAAGGTTGGGAGAACCGTTCTATACTTCGAAGGAAAGAGGTACGGGACTTGGTTTAATGGTGTGCTATAAAATTATTGATGAGCATAAAGGTACTATTCAAGTTGAAAGTGAGGAAGGAATAGGAACGACTTTCCATCTGACACTGCCATTAGGACTTGATAGACTGTTTGCCTAAAAAAGCAATCCAGCTGGATTGCTTTTTTAAATAGTAGTTAACTATTTCTAACGGTTTCCACTAGTTTTTCTAATGTATTAATTTCTTTTCTCTGCTTAATTAAAACTTTTCCTAATTCTAATGTTCTTTGTTTGGCGGAGAGGCGTAATTGTTCGTTAGGTATTTGATCTAAATCGGCTACATGCGCAAGACCAATAGTTCTACGGATTAACTCACAACCAGCAAATCCAACTGCTTCCTCAAAATATTTTGTTAATAAAAAGTTTAAAAAGGTAGTAGTACTTGAGAACTCCTCTTTATTTTCGGTCTTCCATAAACGAGTAAATTGTTCTTCAAAAACATTCCAGAACGTTTCTATATGTTGGATAATCAGTGATTCCTTCTCTGGATTTGCAATTAACTGAAAAGCTAGATTCGCAAAAACTTGACCGATATCAAAGCCAGCTGGACCGTAGAAGGCAAATTCTGGATCAATAACCTTTGTTTCCGTCGGACTGGCAAAAATACTTCCCGTATGCAAGTCACCATGAAGAAGCACCTCCGCCTCCGATAAGAAGCTTTTTTTCAAAACGGCCACATGAAATTTTAGGTCCAGATCCTGCCATAAATTTTCGACAGAGGGTAGTAAATTATCTTCAAAGTCATTTGTTTCAGCATCGAAAAAAGGATCAGTAAAGATTAGGTCCTCGGTAATTTTGCAAAGCTCAGGATTGATAAACTTTTGAACCTGTTCTTTTTTCAGCGAGGGTCCTAACGCATAATCTGAAGTATAAAATAATGTTTTAGCGACATATTCGCCAAGGTGTTTAGAAATTAACGGATAGGTCTCACCATTAATGAATCCAGTTCTCGCGATGGAAAGACGTGAAAGGTCTTCCATTACCGTAATCGCTAGTACATCGTCTGTATAATATACTTCAGGAACAAAATCTGGAGTTATATGGCCAAAAACCTTTAAAGCATCCGCTTCAATTTTGGCCCGTTTAACTGTTAGTGGCCAGCTTTCGCCGACAACCTTTGCATAGGGAAGAGCCTGTTTAATAATAAGTCCCTTATTATGCTTCCTATCAATGATATGAAAAACAAGATTAAGATTCCCGTCTCCAATTTCTGTACAAGAAAGTTCGTTATTTTCAGGTAAAATATTTAAGCTTTTGGCTAATGCCAAGGCAGTGCTTTCCGTTAATGGCTGGTATGTTTCGTTTTTTATTAGACTCATAATTATTTCCTCCTTAATTTTAGAGGCTTTTAGTGCTGTTGATGACACTTTAAAAGCCTCTTTCGATAAGAAAGAGGCTAGGAAGACGGTTGTGTCTTTCGCACCTCTCATCTCTCAAAAGGAGAATCTCCTTTTGTTGGAATTAGCACCGTGCCTAGAAAGGGGAAGATTCCCAGCGCTAAAGGAGCGCCCATTAACATGGCATTCTGGTCGGTTGCTGGGCTTCAAAGGGCCAATCCCTCAGCCAGCTCGTGATAAGAGTAAATGAAATTTTTATCTGCTAAGTATAATAACAGGAATAAATAAATAGTGTCAATATTATTTGAAAATTAAATTTTATATTTATGATTGAATCAGCAATAAAAATTCTATATACATGCAGAAAGTTCGGAATTTTTCCTTTACAAGCTCTTACTAAAGTTATATCATTTGTGATTAGAATTTCAATACAAAAATGAAAACAAATTAAGCGGGTGAATTGAGTGAAACATTTCCAGCCATCGGAATTATTAAATAGTTTACCAAAACAATTTTTTGCCTCATTAGTTAAAAAGGTCGGAAGATTTGTGGAGGAAGGGTATGATGTGATAAATCTAGGACAAGGTAATCCCGATCAGCCGACACCTGAACATATCGTTAGAAGTCTTCAAGAAGCGGCAGCTAAACCTGTTAACCATAAATATTCCCCTTTCCAGGGACAGCGGTACTTAAAGCAAGCCGTAGCTGACTTTTATCAGCGCGAATATGATGTAACGATTGATCCAGATACAGAGGTCGCCATTTTGTTTGGGGGAAAGGCAGGGTTGGTTGAAATACCACAGTGTTTGTTAAATCCTGGTGATACAATGCTCGTACCGGATCCTGGTTATCCAGACTATTGGTCTGGAGTTGCCCTTGCTAGAGCTGAAATGGTAACTATGCCATTACGTGAGCAAAACAATTTTTTACCTGACTATAAAGAAATTTCCGAAGAAACACTAAAGAAGGCAAAATTAATGTTTCTTAATTACCCAAATAACCCAACTGGAGCAATAGCAACGAAGGAATTCTTTGAAGAAACGATTTCTCTTGCAAGCCATAATGATCTATGTGTTGTTCATGATTTTGCTTATGGGGCAATTGGTTTTGACGGAGATAGACCCTTAAGCTTTTTACAGGTAGAAGGTGCAAAAGAAGTGGGAATTGAAATTTATACCTTATCTAAGACCTACAATATGGCAGGATGGCGCGTCGGCTTCGCAATTGGTAACGCGAGTGTAATCACAGCAATTGAATTACTTCAAGATCATATGTACGTGAGTTTATTTGGAGCGGTACAAGAGGCAGCGGCAACAGCACTAACAGAGTCACAAGAGTGTGTTAGAAATTTGAATGATCTTTATGAGCGAAGGAGGAATGTGTTGATTAATGGCCTTCAGAGCCTAGGTTGGGATGTTACAGCGCCAAAAGGATCATTTTTTGCCTGGTTGAAGGTTCCAACTGGATTAACATCAGAGGAGTTTGCTGATATTCTATTGGAGCAAGCCCACATAATGGTCGCTCCGGGAATTGGATTTGGGGAGTTTGGTGAAGGGTTTGTTAGGGTAGGTTTGCTATCGTCTGAGGAACGTTTACAAGAAACGGTAAGAAGAATAAGTAAGTTAGGAATATTTAAAAAATAGATTGACAATGTTTTTATTTCTTGCGATAATCCAAAATAATAGTTAAACAATGTGAATATATTGAATAATACAATCGTTTTCTTATCAAGAGCAGGCGGAGGGAAAAGCCCGATGAAGCCCGGCAACCGACTTAACTAGTTTAAGCACGGTGCTAAATCTTGCAGCAAATTAGCTGAAAGATGAGAAGATGTTAGTTTGTGATGCTAACCTCTTCTTTTTGAAGAGGTTTTTTATGTTTTTTTGAAAGGATGTTGATTATATATGTCTGAATTGATTGCAACATATCTAATACACGATGAAAAAAATCCGCAAAAGAAGGCAGAGGAAATTGCATTAGGATTGACCGTGGGATCATGGACGGATTTGCCAAAACTTGAGCAAAGTCAACTGCGGAAGCATAAAGGCAGAGTCGTTTCGGTTGAGGGATTATCCACAGAAGATGAGGATAAGTCGCTCCTTCGAATCGCCTACCCAGCATTAAATTTTTATACCGACATTCCAGCAATACTGACTACTGTTTTTGGAAAACTGTCGTTGGATGGGAAAAT